>CANQAD010000019.1 GCA_947588735.1 uncultured Akkermansia sp. | reverse complement strand
CCTGCTCTGGTTGCTCTCTTCTCACTCCTGGTGTTCTGTGACTTACAGCTGCTCGCCATTAACCCGATTCGAGGGAACCTCCAACCGGAAAAAATGCACGGGCGGCGGCAGTATATCTCTTTTTGAAAGAGATACCCTCCCCCATCAATACTACCTTATTCTTTATGAATCTATTAAGCGCCTATCGACGCAAAAAAACGAAAAGGAAAGCCTTTCACGATCAGGCCTAATTTGAATTGATTCTCATCCTCCAGAAAAAAGGATGCTACTCCTGTACGGGTCCTGAACGCGAGGGGGAGGAACTTTTTCGCGTCTTTATTTCTTGTTATTTGACCTTGTAAGTATAATGTATATCGAGCTTCAAAAATTCCCTTCGCTCAAAATATCAAAAAACCCATCTTTTTCGTGCCCTTATTTTTTTTGCATGGTAACAAAAAAAGTCTGGACATCTCTTTCAAAAAGAGATGAGCAGGTCTTTTTTGTATTTATTTACTTTATTGCCAATAGATTATATTTTTGAAAACAAAAAAATAAGAGAAAAGAACCGTGTTTCTACTACACGAACATCGAAACGCGTTTTTCCAATGCACTCCTCTGCCCGATAGCGTCACTATTGAGTTGACTTTTTTCTCGTTCCTGCCGACTTGAGGATCCGCAAAAAAGTTTTGCAATGCGCACGTCATCAACAAATCGTCATCGTACATAGGCAAACGCATTTCCTAATGCGGTTGCTCTGTGTTACGCTATGCCGGGTTGACTCAGCGCCGCCCCATCGGCGCTTGCTTCGGAGTCGCCTCACGACTCTTGCCTCAAACTCGCCCCACGAGTTTTCGCCCCTGCGGGGCAAACGCTTTGCTGAATCGGCCCATGGTTTGTTGTCTCGCTGGCTTCCTTCTTTCGTCCGTAGAAAACACATGCGAAATGGGGTTCAATGATCCCGGAGAATATTTCTTGGGACACGCGTGGCACACGCTTGTGCGAGTCTGAAAAAGAGCATCCTTTCCCCGCAAAATTTTCCTCTTTTCAAGGAAGGAGTACACAGAAAAAAGCAAGGGAGAACATATCCCCCTTGCAATGAAAAATTCTTTGAAGAACGATTAACCGATCTCGGCGCGACCGGAAAGGCGAGCGCCTTCATCCATGGAGAGGCGGGCGGTGGTGATATCGCCATTCACAATGGCCTGACCATGCAAGTGGCAGCGATCGCTCTGTACATTGCCATCTACATGGCCATATACATACACTTCACCAGCCTTGATGTTACCCTTGATATCAGCTTTGTCGCCGATCGTGACTTTGCCGGATTCAGACTCAATCTTGCCATCGATCTTGCCATCGATGTGCATATCGTTCTGGAAGCGGATGGTGCCGACAATCTCAATGCCGGCGGCTAATACATTGGTTTGGGGTGTGCTCATAAGAATGGGTGGGTTACACGGTCATGATTTCTTTTTCTTTCGCCTCGACCTGCTCGTCGATCTTCTTCACGTACTTGTCGGTGAGTTTCTGCACTTTGTCCTCGGCCAGGCGGACACCGTCCTCGGTAAGTACATTGTCTGCCTTGAGTTTTTTCACGCCATCCATGCCGGTTTTACGGGCAGCACGTACGCGCACCTTGGTGTCCTCCGCAAGGCTCTTCACATACTTGACAAGCTCCTTGCGGCGCTCACCGGAAAGTTCCGGAATGGGCAGACGCACGGAGCGCGCATCAATAATCGGGGCGATATTCAGGCGACTCTCTGCAATGGCTTTCTTAATGTCGTTGAGCGTGCCCGGATCAAAGGGCTGGATGAGGATGGAGCGGGCATCCGGCGTGCTCACCACGGCAAGACTTTTGAGTTTCATGCTCGAGCCATAAGAGGCCACGTACACATCCATGTTATCCACGAGAGAGGGAGACGCCTTCCCCGTGCGAACGCCTGCGAACTCATCATGCATGTGCGAGAGCGCCTCGTCCATGGCAGATTCAACCTCCAGCAGTAATGTTTCTTCGTCCATTGTAAATAGTGTTTGTTGGTGTAGAATTAAACGCTGATAATCGTGCCTATCTGCTCGCCAAGCAGTGCACGAGTGATATTGCCCGGCTTGTGCATATCGAACACCATGATGGGTTTCTTGTTGTCCTTGCACAGTGTGAAAGCAGTCTGATCCATGACCTTAAGCTCCCGGGCGATACATTCTTCATAAGTAATCGTATCAAAACGCGTTGCGCTGGGGTCCACCTTTGGATCGGCGGTGTAGACGCCATCCACGGAGGTAGCTTTCATGACAATTTGTGCGTTCACCTCGCACGCGCGGAGGGCCGCCGCCGTATCTGTACTGAAGAAAGGATTGCCCGTGCCTGCAGCAAAAACAACCACCTGCCCAGCGCGAAGCATATCCCGCGCCGTGTTGCGGACGTACGGCTCAGCTACATTTTTCATTTCAATGGCGCTCATCACATGGCAAGGCACGCCAACCTCCTGCACCGCTGAGCAAATGGACAGCGCATTCATCACCGTGGCAAGCATGCCTACGTAATCCGCCGTGGGACGATCCATCCCGCGCACACTGGCTTTCGCACCGCGCCATATATTGCCGCCTCCAACCACTACCGCTATCTGCAAACCCGCCTGACGCTGAGCCTCCGCAATTTCCCGGGCGATGCGCGCGACGATTTCCGGAGATATGTTGTCCCTGCTGCCCGGAGCACGCAAAGCCTCCCCACTCAACTTGAGCAGAATTCGCTTGTAAGGCGCGGCGGTGCTGGCAATCTCACTCATGATTCTCCCTGTTACGCGCCCCATTATGGCACACCCGACTCCACATTTCCAGCTTAAAATGCGTATGCTGCTGTAAAATTGACGGTTGACAGGCACACGTGTCCCAATAAAACATTCTCCGGGTTCATTGAATCCATTTCTCATGCGTTTTCTGGGGACGAAAAAGGCAAGCCAGCAAGACGGCAAACCATGGACGATTCAGCAAAGCTTTTGCCCCGCAGGGGTGAAAACTGCCGACGGTTGCAAGGAAGTTTAACCAAAAGCATAAGCTTTCGCAACCCCGCGCGCCAGCACGCAAATTTCCCAAATCGTGATTCGTCATTCGAAAATCGTAAATTACCAATAGCTTATGCTGTATGATGTGCCGTTAACAACTTATTGGGGATCGTTTTTTCTTGGGACAAATGTGGTTGACAGGTCTCCCGCGGAAAGATATGATGACGGTTATGAATTCTCGCTGGATACTCCCGGCCCTGCTCGCAGGCAGTATGTGCACTGCTTACGTGGCGCAGGCAGAGGGGGAGAAAGAAGTGTACACGCGGCTGAAGACGGATCTGCAAGAGCAGTTGCGAGTGCTGCGCAGTATGACGAACCCGGCAAGCACGCAAGCCGGTATACCGGCGCTGGACAAGGTTCTGAAGAGGCTGCGCGAACTCAACACTCAAACAGACGAGGCGGAACTGTGGCGCTACATCGACAACACGCCGGGCGTCAAGCAGCCTCTTATCACGATTCTGGAGGACACCATGGTGCAGCTGCACCGTATCGAGCAGGCAAAATTTTACGCCAATAAGGAGCTGCGACGCCGGTTGGCGCCAATGTTAAACTCAGCTCCGGCGCCGGGCGTATGAGGCAGACGTTTCTTTTTGCCTCAGCAAATCCTGAAGGTGCGCCAACTCGGCGTCCATGAACTCCGGCAGGTCGTGGCGGTGGCGTGCCATCTCGGCAAACACCTCATCGCGGTAATCCACAGCATGGCGGTATGACTCTTCCTCCGAACCATACTGCAGATCGGAAAAATAACGGGTGATGATGCGCCCGCAGCGCTGAATGCTGACTCTCCAGCCTTGGAAATCGGTATTTTCGTACGTGTAACGAGTGATATTCCTGTTTCTCATAAGCAATCACGTGGGGTCTGAGAAGCAGAGACCCCACGCGTTGCCGAATCGTTAAATAA
The DNA here is from genome assembly GCA_947588735.1 of uncultured Akkermansia sp. Classification (GTDB taxonomy): domain Bacteria; phylum Verrucomicrobiota; class Verrucomicrobiia; order Verrucomicrobiales; family Akkermansiaceae; genus Akkermansia. The sequence goes on along the minus strand of CANQAD010000019.1, from coordinate 30,453 downwards.
CTTACAGAGTTAGGGCTGGCTGCTCTCAACGAAAGACGATCGCTCCGGCTTGCGCATCAGCATGAATGGTCGAACCGTCCGGGAATTTTCCCTCTAGGATAGCCATGCTGAGCGGGTCAAGAATGTCGCGCTGAATGGCGCGCTTGAGCGGACGGGCGCCGTACACGGGGTCGTATCCGTGGCTCGCCACCAAGTCCGCCGCCGCATCGGAGAGTTCCAGCTTGAGACCGCGGGCAGCCAAGCGCGAGCGCACGCGCGCGAGTTGGATATCCACAATGAGCTTGAGATCATCCACGCGGAGTCGGTCAAAGATGATGATGTCATCCACGCGGTTGAGGAACTCCGGGCGGAAGTGCCCACGCAGGGCATCCAACGCCTTTTCATTGCGAGTGGCTACGTCCTGCTCGTCCAGGATGAAGCGGGAGCCGATGTTGCTGGTCATAATGAGCACTGTGTTGGTGAAATCCACCGTGCGTCCCTGACCATCGGTGATGCGCCCGTCATCAAGCACCTGCAGCAGCACATTGAAGACATCGGGATGGGCCTTCTCAATTTCATCGAAAAGGACAACACTGTAGGGACGGCGGCGCACAGCTTCCGTGAGCTGACCGCCTTCATCATACCCCACATACCCCGGAGGCGCGCCAATGAGACGCGACACACTGTGCTTCTCCATGTACTCGGACATGTCGATGCGCACCATGGCGGCTTCGTCATCGAAGAGGAACTCAGCGAGAGCTTTCGCCAGCTCCGTCTTGCCCACGCCGGTGGGCCCCAGGAAGATGAAGGAGCCAAGCGGGCGATGTTCATCCTGCAGGCCTGCGCGGGAACGCCTCACGGCGTCCGCCACCGCCTTGACGGCATCTTTTTGACCGATGAGACGCTGCCCGAGACGCTCCTCCATGTGCACGAGCTTCTCGCGCTCGCCCTCGGCGAGTTTGGCGGCGGGAATACCCGTCCAGGAAGAGACGACCTTGGCTATATCCGCCTCGGTCACCTCTTCTTTAAGCAAGCCCTCGCCACTGCTCTGAAGGTCCGCCAATGCTTTGCGCGCCTCGTTGAGGGAAAGCTCAGCAGCGGGCAACTCACCGTACTTGATTTCGGAAGCGCGGGAGAGCTCACCCTTGCGCTCGGCCTGTTCAGCCTGAGTGCGCAGAGTATCGATTTTTTGCTGAGCCTCCCGGGCGCGCTGGACGACCTGCTGCTCACTCTTCCAACGAGCGAGCAAGGCAGAAGTTTTTTCCTTATTATCGGCCAATTCTTTGGTAATTTTTTCCAGGCGTTCGCGGGAAGCCTCATCCTTTTCCTTCTCGAGGGCCTGTCGCTCCATCTCCAGCTGCATGCCCGTTCGGTTTAATTCGTCAATTTCCGAGGGCATGCTGTCGAGTTCGATTTTGAGACGAGCGGCGGCTTCGTCCACCAAATCCACCGCCTTATCCGGCAGGAAACGATCGGTGATGTAGCGATTGCTCAAAGTGGCAGCGGCCACGAGAGCGCTGTCGGTGATATGCACGCCGTGGTGCACCTCGTAGCGCTCCTTGAGACCGCGCAGGATGGCAATGGTATCCTCCACGCTCGGCTCCGCGACAAAAACGGGCTGGAAGCGGCGCTCTAACGCTGCGTCTTTTTCGATGTATTTGCGGTACTCATCCAAGGTGGTAGCGCCGATGGTGCGCAACTCGCCGCGGGCCAGAGCCGGCTTGAGCAAATTGGCGGCGTCCATGGAGCTGTCGCCCCCTGCCCCGGCGCCGACCAGCGTGTGCAGCTCATCAATGAAGAGGACAATCTGGCCTTCGGAGGCGCTCACCTCCTTGATAAATGCCTTCAAGCGTTCCTCAAACTCGCCGCGGTATTTAGCCCCGGCAAGCATGGAACCGATATTGAGCGAAACGAGGCGCTTGTTCTTCATGCCCTCGGGCACATCGCCATTCACAATGCGGCGGGCAAGACCTTCCGCAATGGCCGTCTTCCCCACACCGGGCTCACCGATAAGCACCGGGTTGTTTTTTGTGCGACGCGAAAGAATTTGCAACACTCGGCGGATTTCCGCATCACGGCCAATGACGGGGTCGATTTTGCCCTGGCGGGCGCGGGCGGTCAGATCGGTGCCATACTTCTCCAACGTTTGGTATTTTTCTTCCGGGTCCTGATCCGTAATACGTTGGTTGCCGCGCACATCCTTGAGCGCTTGCAGGTATTTCTCCTGCGGCAAGCCGCATTCTGCCAAAAGTTTGGTCAACGCTTCGTCCGCCTTGTACACACCAAGCAGGAAGTGTTCGGCGCTCAGGTAGTCATCTTTCATCACCTTGCGCTGCTCCTCGGCTGCGTTGAGCACGCGATCCAACGCTGCGCCAATACCGGGACTGCCCGCCACAGCGCCTTGCTGCCGTGGCTGGCGGCTCAGCAAGCCTGAGAGAGACGCCTCCAGCCGATGGGCATCCGCCCCAGCTTTTTGAAGCACTGCGCCAAGCACCCCGCCCTCCTGGTGCAGCATAGCCAGCAGCACCTCGGCTGGGAGAATCTCCGCCCTGCCCGCCGCTTGGGCGGCGCGCTGCGCCGTCTGCAGGCTTTCCATCATTTTAGTGGTCAGGTTATTGTTCATCATGCCTGTTTGATAACACGAACACGCGCGCGCGTTCAAAAATAAGGCGAATTTTTTTTCATGCCGGGCTCCGAGGCGATTGGAATCATCGAGCGGGGAACGAGAGCGAACGGAAGAGGATGAAAAGGCGCTTGGGATCACCTGTCCAAACCGCGTCCAACTCAGGGAAGAAGCAAGGCCTCCTTAATTTGGGGGAGGAGCTTGCGCACCAGTGGCAAGGATGCTCCCGGATTCATGTGATTGTTATCTACCACCAATAACTTCCCATCGCGCATGCTATTGATACACCTCTCCCGGTCCTAATGTTTGCAGGGGTTCAATCAGAGTGCACAAACCCTTATTTTGCATTTTTCGCAAGATAGGCAGACACGTTTTATTGAGTTCATTGTAACTTTTAGCATCGCATACGGCAGTCTCCTGTTCCAAATTCTGAGTACTTTTTCCTTGCAACGAAATTATCTTATCAAAATGTAAGAAAGATGCCTGCTGGGGAAACTCTGGAGTGGGACCGATAACGATGACCTTTTTCCCACAGTCGCGTAGTTCTTGCAAAAAGATGCTCAATGCGTCCTCAACTCGATCTGTAGCTTCCTTGAATCTATACCACCAACGCTGAGCAATGATCACATGAGTAATTTCCGGATGTTTATTCAGCCATGACATAAGCGCACGTTCTCTGGCCGAAGACTTTCCCCAATCCGGTTTTTTATCTTCTTCCCATCCGTGCAAAGGATAAATGTACGAAGCTAGATAAACACCGGATAGATTTTGCTGTTTGAAAGCGGCATCCATCCCGGCGAACAATGCACCAGCGTGGCTATCCCCCATTAAAATGCACGTCGCCTTTTTGCTTGCATCTCCCATGACCAGGAGAGGCGCTTGAAAAACTTTTGGTGTTTGTCTTTCTTGGTTCATCATCCTAAAAACTCCCAGAAAGAGAGGGAAGTCATCATTGGGCAAATCGTTCGCCAGCGCTGCGTCAGTACTCATTTTCCAGTCAGAGTACGTGGGGATTTCCCAATTGTTGCTCGGCAGGTATTCCCTAAAGCCTGAACTTCTGCGCCCTGCCCGGCAAAGGAAAAGTGTCGCCACCCACATGGCAAGTATGAGCCACCACGCAAATCTGCGTTTTTCCACGCACTTCCAAAATGCAATGCCCAGGATAAGTGAAATGATGAGCGCGGCGATCTCCTGTACCACGTTCGGATGCCCGAGCGACCACAAGCGCATGTAAACGATGACGGGCATGTGCACCAAGTAAAGAGAGAAAGATATCTTCCCGAGTGCTAAGAGGCCTCTGTAGCGCAAAAGTGCGTGAATGCACCGGCACTCCGGCGCGTAACGCAATGTCAGAACCGCACCCGCCACCACGCAAAGGGCACCTGGTATATACTTTGAAAACTCCATCGGAAGAAGACCTCCTACGAATGTCGGCAGGCACACGAGCAGAAACCCGGCAATCGCCGCTACTTGCGGCAGACGATTTCCCATCTTGCCGCTCGGCAAGATGCAAATGAGACCGCCGGACAGCACCTCCCATATCCTTGGAGTCATTTGGTAATAGGAAACTGCTTTTACATCTTTAGCAGCCGATAATCCAATCGCTGCAGCGCATTCCGCGATGGAGTCTACATAACAGTATATCAGCGATGCGACTCCTAGCACCGCCAATATACAACATATGACCCTCCTGGGCAGCCTTTGAAGGGCCTGATTGCCCAAGGCGAACAAAAGATAAACTTGCAGAATGACGGAGAGGTACCACAAATGCAACAAGGGTATGTATGAGGAATTCCCCGCAAAATAATCTGAAAACACCCCTTTCAACACGAGATTGGCGCGCGCCAGACACGCTGCATAGCCCAGCCTGCTGGCCAGGGCCAAATCGTCCCACCACATCAGCAGCGTTCTGTTAAGATCGTGCCAAGAATGATCACCAACATAGATGGCACAATCCTCTGAATGCGCCGCCCCAGAAACGCAGCGCTACCATGCCAAGTCATCGTTCCTCCGGTCTGATTGATTCTCTTGCGGAAAAGCAAGTAGCCTGTAATGACTAAGAAAACATCGACACCAAGATAACCATACGCCCATATTCCCTCCCCATACATGTGGTAAAATACAATGCACAGGATGGCTAAACCTCGCAAACCCGCTACATGCTCCAAAAAGTTTTTCTGTTCCATAGAAGGTAGGTCGATGTATGATATCAAGCGCTCGAGACATTGACCCCGGTGCACCTTCCAAAAGGGGAGAGAGGGAAGAGAGCAAGGCAATACTGTCTAACAAGCGACCTGAGCGCACACTATACTCTTTCACTATCACAAAGGCAAGCAATAACTCACAATCCTGAGCGACACCACATTTGTCCCAAGAAAAAGCGATCCCCAATAAGTTGTCAACGGCGCACCATACAGCATAATCCGTTGGTTATTTATGATTTACGATTTACGAACTACGATTTGGAAAGATAGCGAGCCGTAGTCTCGGGAAATGCAGAGCGTGGGCGACGGGAAAAGGCGGAACCAGGCGCAGATTGGTTAAAAAGCGAAGCGCAATTTTCGAAGTCGAGATGCGATGATCAAGGGAAAGCATCCGGTGTTACGCTATGCCGGGCTGACTCATCGGTCTTACCACCGCTGCGCGTGCGCCCTACCGGGGGGCGTCGACCGCTTTGCTGAATCGTCCATGGTTTGCCGTCCTGCTGGCTTACCTTTTTCGTCCCTGGAAAACACATGAGAAATGGGTTCAATAGGACCGGAGAATATTTTATTGGGACACGTGTGGAGCGACAGAATTTACGATGTCTTGCTTGTTTCCGAGACGGAATTACCCTGGCACGCATTAAACTTCATGGCATCCCTTTTGTACCAAGGACCTGTTGCCTTTCATTCTGCGATTCAGAGCGTGAAACTCATGGCACTATTTAGGGTTGACAAGAGAGCTGCCAATACCTATAGTGTGGGCAATCCGACGTTGCTAACTATGACGAGTTTGACGCGTAAATTTGTTGTCTGCCTTACCGGGATTGTTACCGCGGGGTTTACCGGCTGTGTACTGGATACGGATTCAGTGCCGGAGATGCCCTACCGCCCCCGGCCTGTGCCTCCCCAGCCCATCCCTGCCGAAGAGCCTGCACCACAGACCACCACATGGGAGAACGCCCCGGCAGCTTCCTCTTTTATTACCACCCCGGCGCCCGCGGCGACAGCTGCACAACCGACCCCGCTTCCCGTAGCCCCACCTCCTGCCCCGGCTAAAACATCCGCCCCTGCTCCGGCTCCCATTCCGGCTCCAGCCCCGATCCCAGCTCCGACTGAGGTTTCGACGCAGCCCTCCGCCCCGGTCGCTCAACCTCAACCAGCAGAGCCACTGCCCACGGTTATCAACATAAGCACGCCGCCGGCAACTAGCAATGCTCCGGCGCCTGCGCCGACCCCCGCCCCGGCTCCCAGCACGGATCTCAAGCAAATCACCAATACAGGGCCCATCCCCACTGCTGCCAGAGTAGAGGGTGATCCTACTCGCGTTTGGAATCCGCTGGACCCCAGCAAGAAGATTCGCATCATTAACCCCAAGACCAATCAGCCCTACCCCAGCGGTAAGAAACTGAAGGTACGCGGCACCAATTTCCAATTTTACGTGCCGTGAGTTCTGCGTCTTCTACTCCATTCTCATCTGTTGCCATCCTCGGGCCCGGACTTATTGGCGGTTCCTTGGCCATGGCCATTCGGAAATACATGCCCGGAGTGGAGGTTCGGTTGTGGGCAAGAAGAAAGTCGCCGCTAACGTTTGCACAAGAGCATAAACTGGCGGATACTTGTTCGCAAAGTCTTTTTGAAACAGTGGGAGGAGCCGAACTGGTCGTCCTCTGCACGCCTACGAGTACGTTCCTGAACCTGGCGAAAGAGTTTGAACAGGGACTCGGGGAGAAGGCGATTGTCACGGACGTGGGTTCAACAAAGAAGGATGTGCATGCCGGTGTAGGCTCTTTTTTGGAGAAATCGGGGCATGTTTTTATCGGCTCCCACCCCATGGCTGGCTCAGAGAAACAGGGGATTGAACACGCGAGAGTCGACCTTTTCAAAAATGCGGTTGTTACGTTAACCAATGAAAACCGAGCTGATGACGACACCCTCTCACGCATCGCTCATTTCTGGCATGATTTAGGCGCATCTGTTTTCACCACGAATGCAGTTGATCATGATAGTCTGGTGGCGGCTATCTCGCATGTGCCGCATATTTTCGCAGCTCTCGCGGCCCGAGCTGCTGCATCGGACAAAAGCCCGAACGTGGACGATCTGCGCAAACTCGCCTCAACCGGATTTCGCGACACGACGCGGGTGTGCAGTGGTTCTCCGGAACTCTGGACGGACATCCTCACGCAAAATGCCGAAGCGATCTGCCCTTATTTAGAGCAAAGCGTAGCGGATCAGCAGCGCGTCCTGCAACTCCTCAGAGAAAAACGGCGTGAGGAACTCCTGCAATGGCTCAGGGAAGCCAAACAGGCTCGCGATTCCATCTGCTGAACATAGTCCCGCTCTATTGGGCGAGGGCCTCCTGCTTTACGTAGCCTTTCGGAGCCGGCGCAGTCGGCGTAGCGTCAGCCGCAGCGTGCGACACCTCAATAGTTGAGGAATCCGTATTGGAAAAGACGACGCCGTTTACCTTCTTCCCATCGCTGGCAAGGCCTTCCCCAACAAGCATATCACCAAGCCATACATAGAAGCCACCGGCAATATTGGCCTCGGTATTGCCTGGCAGGAACGCCACGCGAATTTCCTCCTTATTTTTCGACATATCGGCGGAGTATAAAATTACCTTGCCATTCCATGTGAGGTAACTCTCTGTGACAGCAAGTGCGCCGCTGACAACGCCATTGCCTGCCTCAACGACAAGACCTTTATCCGTTGTCCAGCCATCTGTGGCGCCATTACCCACAGCCGCCACAAAACTCACGGTATACCCCTTCTTCAAATCGGCATTTTGCGGCCAGGGCACTGCTAGTTTAGCGTTCTCATTCAGGGTAAGAGAATCTTCGTTGAGCTCCACACCCTCTTTGGCCGTGGCCGTTTCAAGCATAGAAGCCGCAGACATGTCAAATCTGGCAGAAGCCTTGCGGGGCAATCCGGCAGAGCGTCCCGCCAACCCCAACGCCTGAGCCACTCGTCCTGCTATAAGCATATCTCCCTGCGGGTTGGGATGTAACCCATCCTTGGCATTGTAAAAAGATGGCACGCCTTTGCCCGGTTTTTCCTCATTCGCGACATCAACAAGGCCCTTGTTCACGTCTGCCAAAATCACCTTTTTACTTTTTGCCCATGCCGCCAACTTTTTATCGTAATGGTCAACAATTGCAACATAATCGGCAGGTTCCGTATTGTTGCCGGGTTGCGTATTCCCCCACGTTGGTATCGTCAGCACCACAATGCGCGCTTTTCTATTTGCCTTGCGTATTGTATCGACAATCACCGACATATCGCCCTTTTTCTTGTCCAAAAGGGCTTTTTGAACCTCACTCAAATTTGCCCCCTTGCCAATGCCTCCTTTCTTCATGTAATCACTCAAAGTATCGTTTGTTCCCAAAAGAATGAAGTACGTATCAGGAGCGGGGTTACCCACCTGTCGCGGTCCGGAGTATGTCTTGTCCACCCCTAGCCAATCGAGTATGTCCGTGGCATCAAGCCGTTTGGAAGAATGAAGGCGACCGCTCGTCTCATAGGCTCGCTGGGAACTCATGGCGGAATGCATGTTGTTAAACTCTTTACCCAAGTATGCGGTCCCCTCCTCAATACCGACGTTGCCATTGTTGCCTCTCTCTACCCCCACCACCTCAAACGAAATGCCATTATCCACCCAAATCTTGTGCAAAGGCCAGCGGTAGGATGGGGCTCCATACCCGTGCGTGATGGAATCACCGATAAACATCACACGCCCCATATCCGGCAGTTCCTTCACGTGGGCGTCCTTCTTCCCTGAACCCGCCCCGAAACACACGCCAACAGCAGCAGCGCACGCAATTGCAATTGTAACCTGATAGGTCTTCATATCTTCATTATACTCCCTTCCCTTCGGCTTCTCAAGTCAAATTTCAAAGCATACTCCTCCGCCTCACAAAATACTGATAAAGAGACGGAATCGATGCTTTTTTGGTGGAGGGAGGGGACAGGAAAACGTGGAGATATTATTTTGAATAGGAGAACGGTGGATCGCAGGGCAAACGCATTTGAAAGAAGCTCATCAACGGAGATGGTACTCTTGTTGGCTGATATTATTGTTGGTACGCATCAAAAATGATGACAACAAGCACATTATCAATAAATCATAATTTGTCCATCGTCAATCGTAAATCGATGTTTTCTCTTTCTGACTATCATTACACTCGGTTCCAATAATTCCCCTCCGCCCCGCTTTGCATAGCCCACGCCGATGGCGCACGTTCTCCCCAAATCATCATTCGAAAATCAGAAATTACCAATGGGTTATCCTTCATGACGCGGTGATAACTGCTCGTTGGGATCGCTTTTTCTTGGGACAAATGAGAGTTGCTAGCGGAGGAGGGAAAATTCGCTTGCAAACAAGGATGGGGATATGTTAGTATGGTGGGCGCAAAATATGGCAGACACGAGCTTAAGATACCACGAATTTGAGGACGGCATGTGGGTACGCTGCAATGGCCGGGGATGTTTCATGAACAGTCCAACGCTGAAAGGAATTGCGGAAAAATACATGGAACACGGCGGATCACACATCGTCGTGGATTTGCAGCTGTGCCCCGGGGTGGATTCAACTTTCATGGGAACTCTCGCAGGACTTGCGCGACGGTGCATGGGAATCGGTGGAAAAATGGAGGTAGTGGGAACGACCGAAAGGACACGCGGGGCAATGGAGGGACTGGGGCTGGATATGCTCATTGATATAGACCCGCCTGAAGCCCCTTGGCAGAGTGATTTGGAGCGCCGTCGCGCAAAGTTGGCATATGGCGAAGCAGGAGAGGCAGGAAAAGAGGAACCACTTAGCGAAATGCAACGCACTCGGCATGTGCTTGAGGCGCACAACACTCTGCGTTCCATGAATGCCAGGAATGACACTGCATTTGGGTATGTGTGCGAAACCCTGCAGGAGGATTTGCTGCGCCATGAAAAGGATTATGGGGATGATGGCAAATAACCCGGCAGAATACGCATCGCGGTACCGCACCCTGCTGCAGACCGTGGCGGGCAGGAGCGATCTGGCAGCAGCCGAAGGGACCCCGGAGACAAGGCCGGTGCTCAGTGAGATGGAAGTGCAGAGTTTATGGGCCTTGGGGCTTTTTGGCTGCGAGTGGGAAAGTGAGCGTCACGGTCATGTAAAGATTTTGGATTTTGGTGAATGGAACAGGTCAGCCGGACCCGATTTCCTCTTTGCAGAAATGAAAATCAATGGTCGTCTTGTGCGCGGAGACATTGAAATTGATCCACACGCGCAGGATTGGGAACAGCACGGTCACGGAGCTAACCCGCGATTCAACAATGTGGTGCTGCATGTCGTGCTTGCTCAACCGCCGCTGGGCTGGTTTACTCGCAATTCTCTGCACATGGAGATCCCAATCATCTACCTCAGTCCGCAGAAAGTGCGGGAAGCTTTGGATATGCAACAACCTGCCATTGATGCAATTTGCGGACGTGACAACTGGGATAATCGCACCGAACTCTGTGCGCAGCCGCTGGCAAATATGAAGCTTGCTCAAATCGAAAGTCTGCTGCTGGCGGCAGCGGCGCACCGCATGGAATGCAAAAGACGGCGATACCGCCGCAAGGCAGCTGTGCTCGGTCATGCTCAAGCTTCGTACGAAGCGTGGGCAGAGTGTCTGGGATACAGCGCTAACAAAGAGCCTATGCTGATGTTGGCGAGGAGGGCCCCTCTTAAGCGCCTGAATGGGCTGGATGCGGAAGCCGTGCTGCTTGGCACGGCAGGATTCCTCAAGCCCGTGTTGCCAAACCGGGCAGAACCCGAGGCACGCGCGTACCACCGCCGTGTATGGGATGCGTGGTGGCAAATTAAGGATGACTTTGCTCTGGAAGGACAGCGCAGCCCGGTGTGGCAATTCAGCGGCATTCGACCGTTCAACCACCCGCACCGCAGGGTCGCAGCCCTGGCGGTAAGCGCCGCTCATTGGCGAGAAATCATGCCCCTGCTCTCCGCAGCCCACACCAAACAGCTCGTTGACGCGCTGTGCGGACTGCACCACACATTTTGGGAACGCCACAGCATGATCGACTCCCCGGCTCTGCAGCGCCCCTGTGCACTAGTTGGACGTGAACGCGCTAAGGATTTTTTGTGCAACCATGTGTATGTGTTGGATGAATCACGCGAGGCATGGGCGGCTTTCACACGGTTGCACCGCTCAGCCCTGCCGACTCGGGTATCTCACTTGGCAAAGAGTCTCTTTGGCCAACGCAACGACCTGCTCGGCGTGATGCGCCATGAGTACGCCTGCCAGGCTCTGCTGCAAATTGACGCAGATTTTTGCCGCAACGGCGCGTGCCAAGATTGCCTGTTCCCCGTCCAGCTCAAAAAACTCTGCACGCAACAATAAAAACGGTCGAAATATGACCATGGATAAACTGCTCAAATCTGTTTCACGTACCTTCTATTTATCCATCTCTCGACTGCCGACAAGGATGCGCGCCGGAGTGGCTGTGGGCTACCTCCTGGCGCGTGCAACAGACAGCGTAGCGGACGCATCACGCATTCCCCATGCCGAACGTATTGCCACGCTGCGCACCATGGGTCGTGTCATTGCCGGAACAGAAAAAAAATATCCCATACCGATGACAATTTGCGAAGCGGCGGACACATCGGCAGAGACTGAACTGCTCAAGCGATTCGACGATGCGCTGGATGCCCTGTCAAACCTCCCGCCGCAGCAAGCCTCACTCGTGCGTGAAGTGCTTGCTTCCATCATCCAGGGCCAACTTTGGGATCTTTCTTTCTTCGAGGAGCATACGTGCGTGCTTTCTGACGAGCAAACTCGCCTTTACACGTACCGTGTAGCGGGCTGCGTAGGACGATTTTGGACGCGCTTGGGACGCGCTTGCTTGGGAGACGCTTTTTGCCGGGAAGATGAGATGGAGGGCATGGAAGAGGCGGCCACACGCTATGGCTGTGGTTTACAGATCATTAACATCTTGCGCGATCACAACGAGGATGTTCGCACGCGAGGTAGAGACTACTTGTGCAGTGATCCGCAGGTGTGGATGAGCCGGGCAGAACGTGCAATGCAGGATGGGCTGGACTATGCCCGACGATTACGCGGATGGCGAATAAGGGTGGCCTCCATGTTGCCAGCGTTGCTGGGACTCAAAACTCTTGCAAAACTCCGCTACGCCAAACAAGACGAACGCGTTAAAATCTCCCGGATGACAGTATATTGCACTGTCCTGCGCGCCATTTTTGCAGCCATGTAGGCGGTGCTTGCTCCTTTAGCGACCGCTTAACATGCGTTTGAGACGCTTGCCAAGCGTCACCTTCGCGGCACTGGAAACGCGATCCGTAAAGAGCACCCCTTTCAGGTGGTCACACTCGTGCTGCAAGCAACGAGCCAATAACCCGCCGCAGTCAATTTCCAATATTCTGCCATCCAACTTCTGGAGTCTGGCACGTACGCGAGTGGGGCGTGATACCTGACAACGTATGTCGCGCACGCTCAGGCAACCCTCGGTGCAGAATTCCTCGTCGCCATACGGCTCCAGCTCAGGATTCACAAAAACGAGGGGCATGACACTGCGCATATCTTTCTCTTCCCCATTCACTGTGATTTTTTTTGTAGCCGCCTCATCTTCGTCTTCAGGAATATCAATGACTACCAACTGAATCCCCAGCCCAACCTGAGGCGCAGCAAGACCTATACCTTGCGCTGCGTACATGGTTTCAAGCATGTTCACCGCCAGAGTGTTGTGCTCCAACTCCACTTTTTCCACCTTAGCACACGCTACACGGAGTACCTGGTCGCCGTACTGTTTAATCTCAAGCAGCATATCGCTCTTCATTCTACCGCCGCTATCGCCTTTGTCAAGTACAACCCTTATCTATTATTCAAACGAGAGATTCGACAAGGGACGGTAGGGCCTGGGGTAGTCGTATTAAAACAAAGCAGAAAAATAGCAAAACATTCCAATTGGTTGATAACTCGCAATTGAAAGACGTGAATGACAATCACATGCTCCTATGCCTTTGCCCCGGGGAGAGGCAGGCAAGGCAACCGCATTAGGAAATGCGGTTGCTATTGACGATTGACGAATTATGATTTATTGATAATGTGCGTGTTGCGCAGTTTTCTTTCGAATCATGAACGTATGCAGGAGAGTTCTTGAGAGCCATCATCATGATGACTGCTTGTTGTCATTTTTTTGATGCGTATCACCAATAATATCAGCCAGCAAGGCCATTTTTCCGTTGATGAACTTCTTTCAAATGCGGTTGCCCTGGAGCAGCAGGACTACAACTTGACAAGAAGTTCAAAATCCGCTAAAAGAGGCCATGGCCTCTCAGCTCATCTACACAAAATCGCGCGCCGTGCATGGCCCCTTGGTGCAGCGGATATACCGGGCCATCAGGCCAGGTTATGCTGTAGTCGCGAAGACACACCTTCAGGCAAAGCTGGAGAGTAAACTTGTTGGACTAGCTTGCCATGGAATGGGAAAAGGGGACGTGGAGGTTAATCCGCAATTTCTCTACCTGCCTGACTCCTCAAGCTGGGGTACTCAGCATATTTTCGGCAGTCTGCGTTGGACGAAGCCTGGTGGAGCCATCAGCACGGATTATATCGCCCATTTTCTCGTGCTAACGGAAGATGAAATACGCGACATTTGGCAAAGCTCAAGCCGATTGACTCCGGCGGGTTTGCTGCTGGTACTCGAGTTGAGCAATTTTTGGGTGCAGAGCTGGCAGGGTCCGATTCAATGGTTGACAGATACCTGCTTGCCAAATTGGGCGGAAGCAGAGGCTGCACTACAGGCCCAATATCAACCTGCATGGCAGCACTACACCGGGCATAAACATTTTGCCGGACTTCTCAAAGAGCCACAGTACCGAGACTCGTGCATGCTTGCCCTGCCGCACGGCACTCCGGTGACGGACATGCTTCGTTTGCTGCATGAAGCCGATTATCTGCGCAGTGATTTAGGATGGAGCATACCGATCTCCACCCGCAGCAGCGAGGGAGTCATGGAATTGCCTCATGTACAGTTGCTCGGGTACATCGGTGGCCGCCTGCAGAGTCAAGCAGCTCTGGCCGGTCTCCCCATCATTGAGGTAACGGAACAACTGTCCGATGGAATGAGTACACCGAACACGCAGTTGACACCGACCTTTTCCACGAATCCCACCCCGGATGCGATGCGTGCGCAATACGCCGGAGAGCTGAGCGAACCCACTCATCTGTTTGCTAAACTTCTACGAGGTGCCGGGAAGATCATCCTTTTGGGAATTGCAGCCATTTGCGTGCACTATGTGTGGCAAAACTACCAGGACTGGAGCGACAAAGTCTCAGGATTGCTCACGCAGGCAGAACAAAAAGGTCCGGATGAGCAAAATCTTGGAAAAAAAGAAAGCATGTTGAATAGCGACGATGAGTTGAATACTGATGAAAAGAAACTGGCTTATAATCAAGTCGTTCCTGTACTTGCCGGGCAGGAAATTCCAAACTGCATCAAGCGTTTTTTTATTAAATACGAGTACAGAATTAATACAGGAAAAGTAGCCACATATCACCTCCAATCGGCCAATGTAGCCAGTTTTTCCCGCGAGTTGGACGGCACCGCCTGTTACGCTGTCATTTCTCCCGGAAAAGACGCAGGGAAATGGGAGCTGAAAATATTCGAAGGAAATTCAATAATTCCCGGAAGCACAATCGTCATTTCCGTGAAAGGCGATACTCTGCACAGCATCACAGATGAATTCGGCGAGAGTGTAGCCCTGCTGCTGCCGGTCACCAAAAACGAGAAAACGATCGGCAATGCACTGTTATTGCCAGAGCTGCGCATTGGTCTGCCGAAAATGAGCAGCAAAAGCAAGCAGATTGAGGAAAAGGCGGACCGTATCACCGAGATTAAGCCCGAGTATTTGACCAGCACACCACATAAGCTGGCGCTTAATTCCGCTCCTCAGACGAACCATTGGGAGCAACAAATGGAGGGACAGCTAACCTACACAGCGGCAGATTTGTTCAACCTGCCGGCAGTAGCCAGGCGTAACAAGATTCTGTTGGAGGAAGACGCAGCCAATGTCTGCCAGCTTCCTCCGCATGGAATAAGGCGTGGCGAATTGCTTTGCTACAGTCCGGAACTCATGATTAGTTTCGACCTGAAGCAGCAAGTAATCTCTCATTTCTTACACTTCGCAAATACTCTGCACAGCAGCAGCACACAGAAAAAGCGTAATCCGCACAGCATTGCCGGCGCTTATTTCATTGTTGCCCGCGTACTGACCGCTCCAAATGATCATAAATACAAAGCCGTGCTGCAGTACGCTCAGTTGTTTGCTGACAACGATTTTATGGCTTTCTGTGAAAAAGAACTTGGCTATATGATGATACCTTATCGCGGTGGTGTAACAGGTCAAGGAACTCGCATCCATGTGGCTCCAAAAGTTATGGAAAGGCTCATGATCGTGAACTTTGCCGACATCCGACGCAGTTTGTGCGAGCGTCTTACACAAGAAGCGCGGGACGAATTCCTGCGCCTGCTGAGGCAGCGTAGCGATGCGGCCGTACTGGACAAACGAATGTATCTGCGTGAGGTGAGGATAACCGCCCCTGGTGAACTCACCTGGATTTTCGGCATGCGGAACGCGGAATGATTTTACAGTGCGAACAGAAAAAAAACGCTCGCCAAAGCGCCTGCAAAGTGATAAAGTCATCGCCGGGTACAACCACATTTTACCTATGGCGATTAAACTGTTCATCCCTGGGCCGACTGTTGTGTCGGATGAAATTTTAAAGGAACTGAGTGGGCCGATGATCAGCCACCGCTCCAAGGCGGCTTCCGCCCTCCAGAAGCATATCTCGGATTATATGCAAAAAGTTCTTTTCACACAAAACCGCATTCTTCTCTCCACTTCCAGCGGCTCCGGGTTGATGGAAGGAGCCATCCGTTCCTGCACAGCAAAGCGCGCAGCCGTGTTTTCCATCGGGGCATTCGGTGACAAATGGTTTAAGATGGCCAAAACAAATGGAGTGTCGGCGGATAAATTCGCGAGCACCATGGGCGAGCCCACTACACCGGAGATGGTGGACGCCGCCCTTTCCACAGGCAAATACGACCTCATCACCGTGACCCATAATGAAACATCCTCCGGCATTCAAAACCCGGTAGAAGAAATAGCCGAGGTCATGAAAAAGTACCCGGATGTGGTATGGTGCGTGGATGCTGTTTCCTCGGCTGTGGGCTCCAGGATTGAAACGGATAAATTAGGGATTGATGTACTGATTACCTCAACTCAGAAGGCGTTGGCTCTGCCACCGGGACTGGCTATCTGCGCCATGAGCCGCAAGGCTTACGACCGTACCGAAAAAGTCGAAAATCGTGGTCTCTATTTCGACCTGCGCAATCTCTGGGATTTCATCGATAAGAAAAACTACCAATATACCTCCACCCCCTGTCTCTCGCTGATGTATGCGCTGGATAAGCAGCTCATACACATTGTCGATGAAGAAGGTATTGAGGCACGCTTCGCTCGTCACGAAGAAATGGCCAAGTTCACTCGCGAGTGGGCGGATGAATATTTCCGCGTGTACCCGAATCGCAAGTACCTCTCCAAAACGCTCACCGTGATAGACGCCCACCCCAAGGGTAAGGATGAGCTTATTTCCATCGGTGACCTCAACAAGGCTCTGGCCGAGCGAAATATGCAAATCGGCAACGGCTACGGAGACCTCAAGGACAAAACCTTCCGTATCGCCCACATGGGTGAACTCACCATGGAGGATATGAAGGAAGTGACAAATGCTATCGTTGACATTTTGAAACTCGGCTGATGAATCGGGCTTTATTCTGATTCTACACGCACCCCTCCTGTCAGCCATGAAAGCGCTTTTTGTCCTGCCCTATCAAGTCATGTACTACGACACCGATTGTGGCGGTGTGGTGCACAATTTGGCGTATCTGCGCTGGGTGGAGGAGTGCCGCACCAAGATGTCCACCTCCATTGGCATCGATTGGGCACGCCTGGCCAAGGAAGAGAACAAGCATTGTGTACTTGTAAGTCACGAAGTGCGTTATCATTCTCCGGCGTTTGTGGCGGATGATATGTGTGTGCTTGGGGGCGTGGAAAGCGTGGAGAAATCCTCCATCTACTTTACGTTTGAAGTTCGCCGCGCAGAGGACGAGCGCCTTTGCGTTACTGTTCGTCAACGACTCGCCCTAGTTCAGGCCCCTCAGGGGCGCCCATGCCGCATCCCCAAAGAATGGCACGATTGCATTGCTGATCTTTCTGTATGAGTCCTTTTCCAAGGAGGGAAGGTGAACAAATTCCACGCGAACAAAAAACGCGAGCCGAGGCTCGCGTCCGTGTGAGAAGAACCGAAAGGAGAGAAAGTTAGCGTGCCGCCTTCACGGTGACGGCTTCCTTGCCGACGCGACTGCGCAAGTAGTTAAGCTTGGCTCGACGAACCTTCCCTCGGGAAGCAACCTCTATTTTGGCGATACGCGGTGAATGCAGAGGAAATGAACGCTCTACACCCTCACCATAGGAAATTTTACGGACGGTGAACGCCTCGTTAACCCCGGAACCCCGCTTGCCAATCACGATTCCTTGGAACACCTGCACGCGCTCCTTGCCGCCTTCAATCACGCGGCAATGCACTTTCACGGTGTCGCCCACATTGAAGGGTGTCACATCGCTTTTAAGCTGCTCCTGATCGATTTTATCGAGAATGTTCATCTTAAGTACTGGTTAAAATATTCGTGCCTGAAAGTAAAAGATCTCTTTCACAAGGGGCGCGACATTCTACACGATTTTTTCCCCCTTGGCAATGCAAATTCTTTACATCATAATAAATTTTTCAAAAATCAGTATGGGGAGGAGTGCAGAATTCAGTTGCAAGCAATCCCCCGGCGTGGTAAAACAGGTGCGCAATGGAAGAAACCCTATTTCAGAAGATCGCTAACAAGGAGATACCGGCGCAGATTGTCTATGAAGACGAGCTGTGCGTGGCGTTCCGCGATGTATCTCCGGTAGCGCCGGTGCATGTCTTACTCGTGCCACGCAAGCCCATTCCAAGCATAGCAGCCGCAGGGACAGAGGATGCCGAACTGTTGGCGCACCTGATGCTCAAAGTACGCGACATAGCGCTGGCGGAGGGCGTATCTGAAAGCGGCTTCCGCGTCGTTCTCAACACAGGAGTTGATGGCGGGCAAACTGTTCCGCACCTGCATATCCACATCATCGGAGGCCGCAGTATGCAATGGCCACCGGGTTAGGCTCATGTTCACGGAAAGCCGGGTTCAGGGGATGAAGCTGACGTACGAATGGATTGATGAGAGGACGCTGGAGCTGGAGCTGCCGGCGGCGAGGCTGCGGCTGACATTCCCGGAGGAGGGAATGGTTCGGTGTCGCTACGTGACAGGTGTAGTGTTTGAGAATATACCGAGCTACGGCGTGAGTCCGGAGTATCGACCGAGCAGAGTGGACATCGAAGAGAGTGAACAGGAGGATGCCTTTTCTCTGCGCACGAACCGCATTTGCATGAAAATCCGCAAAAGTGATGGCGGGCTGGAATTTTATGAAAACAAGGAAGGCAGACTGCTGTGCGCCGACGCAGAGGGAATGGGGCACCGCACTCAAGGGAAGACGGGGGATGAGCTGGTATGGGTACTCAAGCAGATGCCTGATGAAGCCCACTTCTATGGGCTGGGAGATAAGCCCTGTGCTCTTAATATGCGAGGAATGCGCTTCGAAATGTGGGGGGCCGACCACTACAAGTTTACTCCAAAAAGCGATCCTCTTTACAAGAATATTCCCTTTTTTCTGTGCTTGAATCAAGGCACGCAATACGGCATCTTTTTTGACAATACGATGCGCTCTTATTTCGACTTTGGAAAAGAGCGAAAGGATCGTCTGCTATTCGGCGCGGACGGTGGAGTGATGGACTATTATTTCATCTGCGGAGAGGATGCGTTGGACACTGTCCGGATGTATACTCGTCTCACTGGTCTGGCACCGCTGCCGCCGCTTTGGGCGCTTGGTTACCATCAAAGCAAATGGAGCTACTATCCAGAATCAAATGTGGACGAGGTGGCGCGAGAACTGCGTTCACGCCGCATTCCCTGCGATGCTATCCATCTGGATATTCACCACATGAAACGTTACCAGTCCCTCACTTGGGACCGTGAACGTTTTCCCGATCCCCCGGGCATGATCCGCCGCCTCGGTGAGAAGGGCTTCAAGGTCGTTACCATTGTGGATCCCGGAATCAAAATTAACCCCGATAATTATGTGTGGCGCAGCGGGTTTGAAAGGAATGTTTTTTGCCGACGACATGATGGCGCTCTGCTGGAGGCAGAAGTATGGCCGGGGCTGTGTACTTTCCCGGACTTCACAAACCCGGCTACCCGCAGTTGGTGGGCAGACCTTTTTCACCGTGAGGTAGGCGAATATGGCGTACGCGGAATATGGACGGATATGAATGAACCGGTGATTTTTCCGGATAAAACCTTCCCAGATGACACGCGACACGCCTACGATGGCTTCGCTTGCTCTCACCTGAAGGCTCACAATGTCTATGGCCAGTGCATGGCGCAAGCCACGCGGTTTGGCATGGAAAAAAGCGCTCCTCAGAGAAGGCCGTTTGTCCTCTCCCGTTCGGGCTTTGCCGGCTTACAAAGATGGGCTGCCACTTGGACTGGTGATAATTATTCGGATTGGGAGAACCTGAAGATGGCAAACCTCATGGTTCAGCGACTCTCTGCCAGTGGCGTCTCTTTTTGCGGGGCAGATACTGGGGGATTCTTGGGGCGACCAACCCCTGAGCTCTTTCGTCGCTGGGTGCAAATGGCCTCTTTCCACGCCTTTTTCCGCAATCACAATAATGGCGAATTCGGCGGCCAGGAGCCTTGGTGCTTCGATAAAAAAACGGAGGACATCGTTCGCCACGCCATTGAGGAAAGGTACCGCCTGCTGCCCTACCTTTACACGTGTTTTTACCGTTACTCTACGGCAGGGACCCCCATCATCCGCTCACTCGCACTCATGTTCCCGGAGAATACGGACACCTACTGGCGAAGTAGTGAGTTCTTCTTGGGCGATGCGCTGTATGTGGTGCCCGTGCACCACCCCGGGCAGACGGAGCGCAGCCTTTATCTGCCGCAGGGCAAATGGTTTTCTCTGTGGGACGACACCCCTGCCCCCGCAGAAAATGCAGAAGCCATCGTGCTTACACCGGATGAGCACATCCCCGTGTACGTGCGCGGAGGAAAAGTACTTCCGCGCTGGCCTGTGCAACAGTATGTGGGCGAGTTGCCCTGCCCTCCCTGCAGTCTGGAATTGTGGTTTACACCCGACACAGAAGAGCATAGCATACTTTACGAAGATGAGGGCGATGGGCAAGCCTGTCGCTATGGAGCCTACCTGCTGCACAACTTCGCATGCCGCACTGAGAAACGCCAACTCCAACTCACGCACCGCCGCACCGGGCAATACCGTCCTCAAAGGTCCTTCTTCACTCTGATCCTGCACGCCTTGCCGACAGGAGCACACCCAGCGCTGGCAGTGGACGGGCAGGGCGCAACATTTGAGTGGGCGGATGGAGTCGTTAGCGCAACAATTCCCACGGATTTTCGCGAAATATTGCTCAGCCTATGAAACGCGACACAATCGAAAAAATCGCCACCAGGCTTGGTAACCTGGGAGCCGCTGATGTTCGCCGACTCTTCATGCGACTGGCCACGGAAAAAGGCCTGCTCCAAGAGGTCTTTGACGCCATGCGCGACGGACTGATTCTCTTCTCTGCCGATGGTACAGCTCGCTTCGCAAATAAGGCCGCTTGCAACATTTACAACCGCTCCATGCGCGAGCTGCTGCGCGAGCCTTTCGAACGCTTGGCAAGCGGCACTTGCACCTGGCAAGATCTGCAAAACAGCAAGGCTGCCATTGTACGTGACGTACATGTAAACTACCCAACGAGTAAACACTACAATTTTTATATCTCCCCCCTTGCAGGAGAGCAAGAATACCTGCTGCTTGTACGAGATGATACCAAAGCGCAGGAGCGTCGGGAAGAAAACGCTGAGGCCGAGCAGTTTAACCTGCTTACCTTTTTAAGTTCCGCCGTAGCCCACGAAATAGGCAATCCTCTCAATTCGCTCGGTCTCACCTTGCAGCTCATGAAACGCAAGTTGGACAAACTCGAAAAGCTAGATGCCAGGAGCCGGAGATCTCTCAATGAACTAGTGGACGACTCGCTGCGGGAAACTCAGCGACTGGACGCCATGCTGCATCAATTCTTAGAATCAATGCGACCTGCCACACCGGTGCGCAGCAAAGTGCAAGTGAACGATGTTATCGCTCATGTGCTGCGTGTACTGGCACCAGAAATCGCAGAACGCGGTGCGGCCGTACAAAGCGAGTTGCCGGACGATCTTCCTGAAATCAGCGCAGATGCTGACCAGCTTTTCCGTGCGCTCTACAACCTCATCCGCAACGCGCTTCAATCCCTGCCTACTTCAAGCGGCGGCATCTCCATTCGCACATCGTACAATGATTCTGATATCGGCGTCATCATCGGCGATAATGGCTCAGGCATTTCGCATGAGGTGATGGGCAGCATGTATGAGCCCTTCCGTACTACCAGGAGAAAGGGACACGGTCTGGGCTTGCTCATTGTGCGCCACATTATCCGTGAACATGGCGGCACTCTCAGCATCACCTCCCGCGAAGGTTTGGGCACCACCATCACTATCACCTTGCCCCGAGCCGACCGAATTGTGCGCTTGCTACCCTCCTGACGATGGTGCCCCACATCATCTGTCGGTAACGCGCATTTTAACGAGTAGCTTACCTTCTTTCACGGTGGCTTCGCCTCGAATTCTCCTGTCGGGTTCACCAATTTCCTTTACGGGGCTGCCCACACCTCCCATGCGAAGCAATTCATCTACATTCAAAGTGAATACAGCGCCACAAAAGGGTTCGCCTGTCGTATCTTCTTGGCTTAATGCGTCAGCTGTGGCACAATCAACCGCAAGCACCAATTTATGCTCATCAAGTACCAACTGCGGTTCCAAATCACCACTGGTTACGGGGAAAGCCAACATGTAGCGAGTGGCTCCATTCAACGCAGGCTGCGAGAGGATGGGCATATGGTCAAGTAAGCCCGGCGGTATGGCCAGAGCCTCGGCGATGGTTTTAAGTTGGCGGGTAAAATCACTCCAGCCCTCTATCAGGGTAGAGCGATTATTGACCGTAAAGCGGATAGCGGCGCCTGCATTTTCTCTCCCGCCGCCATCAATCAAAAGCGTCATAGGAGAAGAGAAGCTGCCCGTAATTTTTGAGAGGTCACCCCAGACAGCACGGATTTGAGGACGGAACTGTTGCAAAAACATCATCGCCATGCTCGTCCTGTCCTTGAGTTCCTCATCCAGAGTCAGATAGAAACCGGTAAGCATATTAAGGAGGGCATCCGGAGCAGCACTGTAATTAGTCTTGCTTGGGCTGCAAAAGCCTGTTGTCTCCATATAGGCAACGCTGCCACCTGCGAGCTTTGTATGCCGTAGTTCGCCGTGTTTGAAAAAACTGCCACATGCATCTGCAGCAAACTCCACCTGAGTGCCCTGTTCTTCTTTCCATATCTGGAGCATTATTGGAAGTTGGGGTTTCACCTCCCTCTCAGCCATGTTGCGCAATGACTGCGCCCCCTTTGCGGCTTCGGCAAAAACAAGGGCCTCTCCCGCTTTACTCTTTGCTAACCCACAGAACAACTCTTGCAGCATCGGAAGCACACCGAACGTGTTGTCCGGATCGTATATGGCAACCTGCAATTCGGCAGATATCCACGCAGTGAGCTGGATATTATGAACGGACTCATCCATACCGATGAGTTCGGGGGCGGCCAGCATGGATTGTGAGTCGTCCAGCGGCCACGGAGCCACAGGTTGATCGGCTACCAAGGCGATGCGCAGCACATCGGGCCGCTGTTCAGCCAGAATGTAGAGCTTACGTTTGGATAATTCGATGCTCAAGGCCTCGCGCTCCTCAGCGGAAAAACATAAGCGCTCCGCAAGCTCATCTACGAAAGAAGCCATGGGCAACTCCAGCACCCCGCGATCCGTGTTGGGCATCTGAGAGGATAACTTTTTAGTCAATTTTTCCCACATTTGCCCGGCAAATCGACGAAACGTATGCTCCTTCCCCGGTACCGCAGTAAGCACGATGAACATCGGCGTCACATGCAGCTTTGTAAGTCGGTCCTTCAACTCAATCATCTGAGTGTTGTATGAGTCTTGCAAGCTCATCAACGCCTTGCTCTGACTGGAGCTTCCCCGCGATCCTGAAAGTAAGCGCTTCAGATGGATGATAACGGCAAGCTGTTGCACAGTACCCTGCAAGCTAACCAGATCGCGGCAAGTCTCATCCCCTCCCTTCCCCACACTTACGGCGATGCTCTCCACGCTCTGTGCGGCACTGCCATTCGGCGCTTGAAGGCGCAGCTGCGCCGCCAATGCTGTCGCAACCATGGGTGCATACTCACCCGTCGCTGCCATCACTCCAACGGTCCCTCCAGGTAACAGGCGCAGGGCAGGCACAGTTTTCGCACGTGCCTCCTGCACCTCTCGTGCCACGCGTGCTACTCCCTTCCCCCCACGAAACGATTCCAAAGGAGCAGTGCTTGCCCGCGTTGGCTCTGCTAATAACCCGGTTAAAGCCATCAGGATTCCAACATACTTGACCCTCTTCATTCCTACATTTTAGGCATTATCGGCACCACTGTAAAGGAGAAAGCACCAAGGCCCAGAGCAACCGCATTAGGAAATGCGGTTGCTATTGACGATTGACGAGTTACGAATTACGATTTATTGATCATGTGCGTGTTGCGCAGTTTATTTCGAATCATGAACGTAGGCAGGAGAGTTCTTGAGAGCCATCATCATGATGACTGCTTGTTGTCATTTTTTGATGTGTATCAACGATCATATCAGCCAACAAGAGCATTTTCTCCGTTGATGAACTTCTTTCAAATGCGGTTGCCCTGCACCAAGGCCAAAGCAAGCTCATTTGGATAAAGTCGAAAAGCAGAAAAATTCTCCAGCTGCTAGATCACGCCTGCCTCCGGACACGCAAACCGCAATGGCAGTACGCTCCGCGATGTGAATAAATTGATCATAACACATTGAATCATAAATCTAAGTCTGCAATTCGCCGACCAAATACTCTTCCCCGGCTTCACCAATTCTTCAATTTCTTCTCTCATAGGAGATTCGTGGGGGTATTTGGATAGAAATGCCTGCTCTCCTGTAAAAATTCCACAACGTATTTTTGCACAAACAGCTTGACTTTCCTCAAAAGCTGTGTTACACACGTTGCGCTTCCTGCAAAGGACTGGCGGTCTCGTGGTGTAATGGTAGCACAAGGGATTTTGGTTCCCTTAGTCTTGGTTCGAACCCAGGCGAGACTACGGGAAAATGCGGCTTTTTGCGTCTGATAGAAATTGTAAGCGACTGACAGACGCATTTTGGGTTGATCCCAAAAATTCAATTTTCACGAAAATTTGGGTTGAACCCCTGTCCGCCAATCAGTAACGCCACCCAACTTCACACCTCAAAACCCCAACATCTGGAACGGGATTCGAACCCGTGTTGCCCGCGTGAAAGGCGAGAGTCCTAGGCCTCTAGACGATCCAGACGTGGATAGATGCCTTGAAAAGGCGGGGCGAATGTAGCACACAGTTACAGGCTTGGCAAGAATAATTTCACCTCTGCATGCGAAAAAATGACAATTACGAGGTTTGAGTCAATGACTCTTTCAGTGCCTCGGACACCCGGCAGACGTACCATTTGTAGTATCTAGCGCTCCCAGACTATTGTTGAAAGCATTGACTCAAACATCTGTGAACACCCATACCACGGCTCTGCTGTGCTATTCCTCCTCCTTCTCTACGCACGTATTCTTTAAGGCCTAAATATTGCATATTTACTTGTTACTTTCTGAATGTTTACTGCCGACTCCCACTGTGTCGATCGACCAAAAAAGCCCTCCGTCCCGGATGCGGGAAAGAGGGCTTAAAAAGGTTAAGCATGCGATTTACACCGCTGCCGCACGGATAATGGCAGCAAAAGAATCGGCCTTCAGCGCGGCTCCACCAACAAGCGCACCATCGATGTCCGGCTGCCTCATCAGCTCAGCCGCATTGCCAGGCTTGACCGAACCACCATATTGGATACGCACCTTCGCGGCGGCCTCATCACCATAAATTCTGGCCACTACACTACGGATAAACGCATGAGCAGACTGTGCATCAGAGGCGGATGCTGTTTTACCCGTACCGATGGCCCACACTGGCTCATACGCAATGACAAGCCCGGCAACCTGTTCCGGAGTGAGACCAGAAAGTCCATCTGTCACCTGCGTGCCAAGCACCTGCTCAAGCTGCCCAGCCTCTCTCTGTTCTAAAGTCTCACCAATGCAGTAAATCGGGGTGAGTCCAGCAGCCAATGCTTTGTGAATTTTTCTGTTGATATAAGCATTTGATTCGCCGTGGTATTGCCGACGCTCACTGTGCCCCAAGACGACATAACGGCATCCCAGCTCAGTGAGCATTGCCGTGGAAATCTCGCCGGTAAAGGCACCGTTATCGTGGTCGCTCACATCTTGCGCGCCCACGCCCAAGCAACTGCATCCATTCAGGATTTCCACCACAGCTGGTATCGTCACAAAAGGCGGCACCACAACCTTTTCCACTCCTTTGCAGTCGCATAACTTTTCCTCCTTAAAAGCACTTAAAAATGCACGGGCTTCCGATGGCCCGATATTCATCTTCCAGTTAGCAGCAATAATCGGTGTGCGTGACATAGTTGTATATTTTCTAATTGTTCGCTCCGCCTTGGAGCCGCGGTGAGCCTACCGCTCTTGCCCGTAAAAGTCAAGCAAAAACACTATCCTGCACACTGCTCGCATTGCCTCGGTAATGCCTCAAAAGTAAAGTCACCGAAGAGTAGCCAAAACCAGAAAAAGAGAATTTTCCGAAAGCATGATGCCTCAAAAATAAAAGAATAATATCATGCACATAACACTCATAATGAGCAAACAAACAAGAGTAGAGCTACCTTCTGTATGAAGAGCAACCTATGCGGCGTGGCGCGAAATTTCGCCATTCGGCATCACTGACGTCACCGAGTGAAACTGCAACAGTTTAATTCCTCTGCCCGGTGCAGTCCCATGTCTTTTCTTCCTTCTGCCATCCCTGACATGCCCCCGTTATATGTCCATCTTTTTCGATTTTTCCATCTTCGCCTGCAATTTTGCCAATCCCTGCTTGTACGTGCAATTTTGAAATCATACAAGGAGTTATCCGAGATAGAAAATATGAAAGGCTGATGCCGTCGCAGATTTTGGTGCCACGTTAACGACGGCGAAACAGCCCGCCAAAACCGCCGGCGGAGTTTAATCCCGGTCCCCTTCGCGAAGCCTTGCCGTGCGTCAACTGGTCTAAATTGGGGAAACTGTTGCCCACCAATGAGCTTAAGTCCGGCATCTCTCCATTCTCAGGCATGTTCGGCACGTTCTTCATCCCTTGCACCGCCTTCAGAAGCCCCGCGTGCTTTCCCTTGCCGCCAATCATCTGCTTCATCTCACGGAAATTCTTAATAAAACGGTTGACTTCAATTTCGCTAACCCCTGCTCCGTGGGCAATTCGACGGCGTCGCGAAGGAATGAGCAATTTATCATTGCAACGCTCCGATTTAGTCATGGAAAGCACGATTGCCTCCGTGCGTTTGAGTTTTTTTGCATCCAGAGCCCCCTCCGGCAGCTGCTTGCGGATTTTGCTGAAGCCAGGAAGCAGCCCCAACAGTCCCTCCAGTGGACCCAGTTTTTGCATCATGCGCATCTGGGACAGGAAATCTTCAAAGTTGAAATCACCGCTCATCATGCGGTTGATACCGTGCATAGCCGAATCTTGATCAATCTTCTCTGCGGCCTTCTCAACAAGCCCAACGATGTCCCCCATCCCCAAGATGCGGTCAGCCATGCGTTTCGGTACGAAAGGACCGAACATTTCCGGCTTTTCTCCTTCACCAATGAACTTGATGGGCCTGCCGGTAATTGCACGCATGGATAAAGCGGCGCCGCCTCGGGCATCACCATCCAACTTGGTAAGCACGATTCCGGTGACACCCACTGCCTCGTGGAACGTATGCGCCACGCGCACTGCCTGCTGCCCGGTAGCTGCATCCGCCACCAGGAGGGTTTCCTGCGGACGCACCTCGCTTGCCACTCTGCGCAATTCACCAATAAGCGCTTCATCCACCTCTTGGCGACCGGCAGTATCAATGATCAAGACGTCCTGCTCCATGCTTTCGGCTCGGTATATGGCGTCTTTTACAGCCTTCACCGCATTTTTTTCGCCAGGTTTGGGAATTATCACAGGAACCTCCACTTGCGCAGCCAGCGTCGCAAGCTGATCCACCGCGGCCGGGCGGACCAGATCGCAAGCAATGAGCACGGGCCTGCGTCCCTCTTTCTTGAGACGCAGGGCAAGCTTGGCGCATGTTGTCGTTTTGCCAGCTCCATTGAGTCCAACTACCAATATGCGGGCCGGAAACGGCAGATTCAATTCCACCTCATCGCCGCCCAACAAGTTTGCCAACTCGTCCCGAAATATCTTGACAATTTGCTCGTCAGGCTTGACGGTTTTAAGCACCTTTTCTCCAATGGCACGCTCCTTCACCAAGTTAACAAAGTTACGCGCTACACTGTAATCCACGTCGGCTTCCAGCAGAGCCAGACGAATTTCTTTGAGGGCATCTGCAATGTTGCTCTCACTAATTTTGCTAAGCCCGCGCAAGCGACGGAAAGCGTCATCCAGCTTATCAGAAAGTAAAGAAAACATAGATTGATTACGTTGTATATGCCAATTTGTGCTTAAAACTTCACATGAAAACGACGCAGGAGCTTCCTGGCCTCCTCGTCGCCCTTCTCCGCAGCTAAACGCGCCCAACGAACAGCTTCTTTGCGGTCACGGCGCACACCCTCCCCACGCGAAAAACACTGCGCCAACATGCTTTGAGCTTGCGTCATCCCCTGCTCTGCTGCCTTTTTAAGATATTCGACACCCTGCGTTGAATTCTTCGGCACATCGGTACCGCGCAGCAAGCGCACACCCAAGGTGAACTGTGCGCCAGCATCTCCAAGCTCGGCTGCAGCGCGCAGACGACCTACTGCTTCTTCCGTATTCTTCTCAACCCCCTCGCCGTTGAAATAGCAGTCTGCCAGCAACCCCATTGCTTGTGAATTTCCGGCATCTGCAGACATCTGCAGCCAATGCACAGCCTCCTCTGCTCTCTTTTCCACTCCATCGCCCTTCAGATAACAAATACCTAATGGGAGGTAAGCCCGCGCATCGCCCTTTTCAGCGGCCAACTTAAGCCAGTTGACAGCCTCAGTTGTATTTTTTTCCACCCCTTCGCCGTTGAAGTAGCACACACCCACCATCATCAGAGCCGGCACAGACCCCTTGTCGGCAGCCTTTTTGAACCACTCGAAAGATTGTTTTTCATCTTTTTCCACCCCCAGACCCTTCATATACCCCTCGCCCAAATTAAGCATGGCTGCTACATGCCCTTGCTCTGCCGCTGCGCGGAAACAAGCCATCGCTTGCGTCATATCGCTGGCAACCCCCATGCCGCCAGCCAGGCAAGCGCCCAGATTGTACAACGCAGCAGGGTGCCCTTGCTCCGCCGCCGCACGGAACCACTTGACAGCCATTTCCGGATCTTTCTGTACCCCGATGCCAGCGGCGTAGCATGCACCCATGAGCCGCTGGGCGGCGGCATAGCCCTGCGTTGCGGCTTTGCGGTACCATTCGACAGCGCGTTCAGGATCTCTTTGCACGCCTACTCCTCTTGTATAGCAATTGCCCAAGGCAAACTGAGCGCGCGCGAAGTCACGATCCGCCGCTTTACGGTACCACTCCACGGCCAACTCAGGTTTTTTATTGACACCCAGCCCCTGCTCGTAACAAACGCCTACATTATACTGCGCAGAAAGGTGCCCCTGCTGGGCTGCCGCATGGTAAAGGCGGAAAGCATCCGTATCATCTCCCTGCACATGGAAGTGATTGCTGATGTACACGCCCAGAGTGTATTGCGCCTCGGCATGGTTCTGCTCAGCGGCAGCGCGGAAAAGAGCCACCGCTTTTTCCGGGTCTTTAACGTTTACTCCTCTACCCGTACTCAGGCAGACGCCATACTCAAACTGTGCCGGAGCATAATTTTGCTCGGCGGCGGCACGGAAGGCCTCAGCAGCCGCACTGTCGTCCTTATCAACGCCAACGCCATCTTTGCAGCACATACCCAGTTCATACTGCGCCGGTGCATAACCTTTGCCGGCAGCAATTTTCAGCATACGCACAGCGCCAGAGACGTCCTGCTCCACCCCCTGGCCATGCAACATTTGCATAGCAAGCTTATGGGCGGAACCGGCATCTCCCTTTTCAGCCGCGCGGCGGTACAAAGCGGCGGCCGCTTGCAAGTCCTGCTCCACCCCGTCACCGGCGGCATAGCAATCCGCAAGAGCTTTTATGGCGGGAGTCTCTCCCTGATCTGCCGCCTTACGATACCATTCCACAGCTGCAGCCCGATCCACCTGTATACCATCTCCCCTCATGAGCCGACCTGCCAATTCCCATTGAGCAAGCGCATACCCATTCTGCGCAGCAGCACGCAGCCAATTCACTGCCTCTGTCACGTGCTGCGCGGTTCCAAGGCCATCGCGATAGCAGCGGTAGAGCGTAAATTGGGCGTTCACGTCTCCCTGCTCAGCGGCCGCAGTGAGCCAGTGCACAGCATCCTTCTCATTTCGTGAACCTTGCGTCGGTGAAAGCTCATAAAGGCCCAATTCCGCCTGTGCCCGAGCAATGCCCTGTTGAGCAGCCTTCCGCACCCATTCCTCAAACATGGTCATATTACGGTTTACACCTTTGCCGTCGGCATAGGCACGAGCCAGCATGTACTGAGCCAAACCATCTCCGTGTTCAGCGGCCTTGGCGTACCATTTGACGGCGGCGGCATGGTTCAACGCCACGCCCTCACCTTTCTCGTATGCCTCAGCCAAAGCTTTCTGCGCTCGAACGTCTCCCATCTCTGCGCTTCTGGTGAGATAAACGACAGCTTGCTGTTTGTTGCCCTGCAGCGCATGTTCCTCTGCATGGCTGTAATACCACTTCGGAGCGTAACAGTACCACCCGGCTACCGCACCTCCGCCCAAAAGTAAGGCGCCAAGCAGCATCCAAAGCATGCCCTTGCCATGCGGCCGCGATTCAGTAGTGCTTTTGCCTGACGCTGTAAGGCTGTCCTTAAGCTGGGCAGCACGCATAAACCAACGCAGAGCCTCCCGTTCGTCACGAGGCAGTTCTTCGCCCTTCATATAGATTTCGCCCAGCGTCAGCGCAGCTTTGGCATCTCCATCCTCCGCAGCAGCGCGCAATTTTGCGATCATGACATCGTCACTCATGGCCTTTCGTAGGGTGAGCCAAAGTTTACCACAGCATTCCTTCTTGTCAAGCCCATGGCGGTACATTCCGAGGCAACCGCAATCGGACAAAAATAAGAGCACCGAACGGGGAAAAAGAGGGCAAGAGATTTATCGTTTGGACAAAAATAGTG
>CANQAD010000018.1 GCA_947588735.1 uncultured Akkermansia sp. | reverse complement strand
ATTCACCGGTCAGGTGATTGATGTAGCCGACAACGAACGCATGATGCTCCTGCCATGAGTTGCCCAAGTCTCAAGATACTGGTATGTTGCCACAAGCCGACCGCGCTCCCGTGTCTTGATGGGGATCGCGGCAGGGATATCTACGTTCCCATCCACTGTGGTCGTTCTGATGATGATGATGATAACGTCCTTTGCTTCGAGGATGCGAGCTGGATGCAGGAACATTGCATCGGAGATGACACGGGGATGAATATCTCCGCCCAGCATCGCAACTTTTCCGAGCTCTCTGCCATCTTCTGGGCGTGGAAGAATTATGACAAGCTTGGCAGCCCGGATTACATCGGTTTCATCCATTATCGCCGCGGGTTCCTTCCTTCAGTTCCCTGCACGGGAGGCATCATTGTCCCCTACAAAAAGCCCTGCGCTGAGTTGCATTTCCTGATGAATGACTTGTCCAATCTTCATTTGGGTGATTATGCCCTCTACGCCCCGGAACCCGTGCAGGCCTACCGCCTGAAAGTGGGTGAAGGACGCTACACATGGACGAAATTCCCCCCCGAACCCTGCCGCGTCATTGAGAAAAATCCCGGCAACATCGGCTTATCAGAAGCTCTTCAATACTTAGATACTCACTACCCCGAGCGGAGCCGCTATGCTCAAGAATACTTGCAAGGCACACGTGCTTATCAATGGAATATGGCGATTTGGAGGCGCGACTTTTTCGGAAAATATGCCGCCTATCTGTTTGATGTTTTGCAGCATGTGAGAAAATCTGTTGATAGCTCCTCATTTAATGCTGCAGATAAACGCTTCTGCGGATACCTCGGGGAACACCTCACCGCCATATTCATTCATGAACAGGTTTCCACTGGGGCTCGCGTTCGGCATCTCCCTACTTTCTTCCTCGGTTCCACAGAGCCCGATGTGCGTCCTGAAAACGAGCGTAAGTTCATTTCTTCTGTGGTTCGTTGGTTACGCATTTTGCGCTACCGTCTGAACAGCGCCCTGTTTCGAGGTGGGTGGCAAATGCGGTATGAGCAGCAAGTAGCCCGCATGCGCTGTAACCAAGCGTGGCGACGCGCTCAAACATCTTAACATCAAAAAATATAGCGCTTTAATAACATTCTGTTTTATGAAAGTAGTGATTCTAGCAGGAGGGCTTGGTACGAGGCTCGGCGAAGAGACGCAGGTGATCCCCAAGCCGATGGTGCAGGTTGGGGGTCACCCCATTCTGTGGCACATCATGAAAATCTATTCTCACTACGGTCACCATGACTTCGTGATCCTCACAGGGTACCTGTCGCACGTGATCAAAAACTTCTTCGTGAGTTACTACGAGCGATACTCCGACCTCACGGTGGACATGGAGCACAATAGCGTGGAGTTGCACAAAATGCGGGTGGAACCGTGGCGGGTCACGATGCTCTACACGGGGGAAAATACCATGACGGGCGGGCGCATTGCTCAGGCTCGCCGACACATCGGCAACGAGCCTTTTGTGCTCACCTATGGAGATGGGGTGGCCGATGTGGATGTTGCCAAGCTGCTGGAATACCACAGGCATTCCGGGAAACTGTGCACCTGTACGGCCGTACAGGTGGCAAATCGCTTTGGGACCATGTCGATCGATGGGGATGGCACAGTGAGCGCGTTTGCCGAAAAGGTCATGGACGACGCCAGCTGGATCAACGGAGGCTTCTTTGTCTGCCAGCCGGAGGTGTTCGACTACATCGGGACGGGGGATGACGTAATCTTCGAGCGCGAACCTCTGGAAAAGCTCGCAGCAGCCGGACAACTGGGGGCT
Organism: uncultured Akkermansia sp.; assembly: GCA_947588735.1. Taxonomy (GTDB): domain Bacteria; phylum Verrucomicrobiota; class Verrucomicrobiia; order Verrucomicrobiales; family Akkermansiaceae; genus Akkermansia. The sequence continues at coordinate 32,761 of CANQAD010000018.1, read as the reverse complement.
TACAAGCACCGCGGCTTCTGGCAGTGCATGGATACACAGCGTGACAAATCCTTGCTCAACGGTCTCTGGGAACGCAACAAAGCGCCATGGAAAGTTTGGTCATGAGTACGCAGGACAAAAAGATTCTTCTCACGGGCGCTTCGGGTTTCATCGGATCGCATGTGCTGGCGGAGCTTTTGCGGCGCGGCTACCGCGTACACGCCGTGGTGCACAGCGGGGAGGTGAAGCCGCATCCCGGCGTCACCGTCCACCGACTGGATTTGCTGGATACCGCAGCGGTGGAGTCATTCATGGCGCAAGAGAAGTTTACGCATCTGCTGCATCTGGCGTGGTATGTGGGACTTGAAGCGCACGTTCATAACTTGAATATGAGTTGGCTGACGGCTAGTTTGCACCTATTGGAATGTTTTGCCAGTGGAGGGGGAAAACATTTCTTGGGGAGCGGTACATGCGCAGAATATGAGTATAAGTACGGCTTTATGCGTGAAGATGAGACTCCAACGAGTCCGGGCACCTTGTATGGTGATGGCAAAAACTCACTTTACCGAGTAGCGCGTATCTACTGTGCAAAGAATGGGTTGCGCTTCCAATGGCCTCGTCCCTTTAATTGCTTCGGATACGGAGATAAGCGTTCTTTCAGGCTCATTCCATCAGTCATTGAATCGTGCATGAGAGGCGAAGATGTGAGGATAAGCCATTGTCTCAATTACAAAGATTTTCTATATATCAAAGACACGGCGCGGGGAATTGCGGACGTGTTTGAGAGCGAACTCTCCGGGGCTGTGAACATTTGCTCCGGAAAACCGGTGCAGCTGCGTGATATTGTGGAAACCATCGCCAAGCTCACAGACTTTCGTGGAAAAATCTTATGGGGGGCGCTTCCCGGTGCCCCGAAGCATGAAATACTAGTCGGAGATAATAGCAAGCTTTGTTCCATCGACTGGCAGCAAAAGTACGACTTGGAGTCAGGACTAAAAGAAACCATTCAAGAGTGGAAAGAACATGTATAACGACGCATACAAAGGCAAGACGGTGTTGGTGACGGGACACACCGGCTTTAAGGGCTCGTGGCTGGCGATCTGGCTCACGATGATGGGAGCGAAAGTGGTGGGCTATGCGCTGGAACCGTACTCGAAGAAGGGGAATTACTGCGCTTCGCACTTGTATGAACATCTGCACGCTGACCTGCGCGGGGATGTGCGGGATTTGGACACCCTCAGTGCAGCCATCGAGAAGTACCGGCCTGAAATTGTCTTTCACCTGGCGGCGCAAGCCCTCGTTCGCACCTCCTACGAGCAGCCCAAAACCACTTTCGAGACGAACATCATGGGGAGTCTGAATGTGCTGGAGTGCGTGCGGAAGCATGATTGTTTGCGGACAGCCGTCATGATCACCTCAGACAAATGCTATGAGAATCGCGAACAGATCTGGGGTTACAAGGAGACGGATCGCATGGGCGGAGAAGACCCTTATTCGGCCTCCAAGGGATGCGCAGAACTCATGATTCATGCCTACCGGCAATCCTACTTCAACCCTGCTCGCTATGCGGAACACGGAAAAGCCGTGGCATCCGTACGTGCGGGTAATGTCATCGGCGGCGGCGATTGGTCGGCCAACCGCATCATCCCGGACTGCATCCGCAGCATTGAGGAGGGCAAGCCGATTCAGGTGCGCAACCCGAAAGCCACGCGCCCTTGGGAGCACGTGCTGGAGCCTCTCTCCGGCTACCTGCGCGTGGGTCAGCGGCTCATGGAAGACCCGGTGAAGTACGCGACCTGCTTCAACTTCGGTCCTCAACTCAAGGCGAACAAGACAGTGATGGAAGTGGTGCAAACTCTCGTGGAGTACTACGGCAAGGGGAGCGTGGTGGATGCCAGCGACCCGAACGCTATGCATGAGAACACGCTGCTGAATCTGGATGTGACCAAGGCGTACACGATGTTGCGGTGGGAAGCGAGATGGGGGCTGCAGGAGGCGGTGCACAAGACGGTGGATTGGTACAAGGAAGCCCTCACGACAAGCGATATGTATGACTTCTGCGTCAAGCAAATCAACGAACATAGTGTGCCAGGTTAATGCAATAAAATATCTCTCTTGTAAGGTTTTATTTTTTTCCCTTATGTCGAATATACCAAAAGTTTCTGTTATCGTACCGATATATAATAATGAAACCGAGTTGAAAGAATGTGTGGATAGTATTCTCAATCAGGTCATATCGGATATAGAAATTATTTTAGTTGATGATGGCTCAACGGATAAATCCAGTGATTTATGCGATAAATATGCGAAAATGGATCCACGTGTCCGTACATTACATAAAATTCATGAGGGGGTTGGCATAGCACTCAATTCAGGTATAAAGATTGCGGTAGGTGATTATATTGGATTTGTAGAACCTTGGGATTACGTAGATAAGGAAATGTACTATGAACTCCTAAAAAAAGCTATTGAGCATGACACCGATGTCGTAAAATCATTATATACCATCGCAAATAATGGAAAAATAGTAAAAATTTGTAACAAGTTTGGTAGATTAGAAACAACCAATTGCATAATAGAAAATTCACTTCTTATCCCCCAGTTTGCAGCGGACAACACTTCTTACTGGAGTGCAATATATTCTCGTCAATTTATCCTTCGAAATAATATACAATTCCTTCCCGTTAAGGATGCGGTATATTCGGATATATACTTTAATTGGCAAGTTTTTGCCACAATGCGAAGATGTTATATCTTTTCATCAAGTTATTATTACCGAAACATAAGGAAAGAAAGGCGTATTGGAAAATTCAGCATGAAAGAATTGGATACGAAAGTAAATATGTGGAAAGAGCTTTTTATCTGGTTGTCGAAAAATGGGACGAAACACGCTTATTTTGAAAGATATGTTAAGGATGCATATGTTTCCCTTTACGGTGATCAGTGTCACAATTACCAATTCGCATCTAAGAGACCTTTTGCATACAAAAAATTATCGGCATTTTTCAAAATGGTAGTTCAGGGAATAAAGTTTTCCCAATTTCACGTATCAGAAAAAAGATGCCTCATCATCATCCAGAAACATCCAGTGGTCGCTTCTGTATGGGACATGCTTTACAAAAAAAAGAAAAAAAATAAAGAAATAATTAAAAAATTTTTAGGAATTCAGATATGGAAACATATCCGCGCTCAAGACCATGAAATAAATTACTTTTTTTATTTTCCCTTGCTTAAGAAAGAAAGGAAGGGTCAAAACCTAATAACGCGACTCTTTGGCATGAGAATTTGGAAGTCCCAAATTTCCGTTTCTCAGGAGAGAAATCAGGCTGAATCTTTACGATCTGCTCTTTTCGCACAGGCAATTTCGCGGACACATCAGAGAACGTTTCCTAAGTATAAGGATAGTAATAGAGGGTGCGATGTAATGATTGTCGCGTGTGGACCAACAGTCAAGTATGCGCCGATATTTGATAATACAAAATATTTAGCAGTAAATAAAGCGATCACTTTTAAGCAGTTTAGATTTGATTATTGTTTCATGCAAGACTATTTGGGTGTAAGTGATTGCATTCAGAATACATATGATTATGGATGTATTAATTTTTTTGGAAAATATATTTATGAACGCAATCAAAAGTATGGCATACCGGAATACATAGCGGAGAAGGCCCACGCTGAGAGGTATTATTCTGAAGGTTCGTGCACAGTTTACGCTTATCAAGACATAGAAAATTTCCCGCTTGCCGACTTTTGTACTGTGGTACATCCCGCCCTTCATTTTCTCTTATACACACGTCCAAAGCACATTTATCTTGTGGGGTGTGATACTGCTAATAATGGTTACTTGACAAGTACAAAGTTTCAGCTTCCGATGAATATTAAGAGACTTAAAAGCGGATACCTTAAAATAAAAGAAATGCAGCGAATTTATTATCCCGATGTTGAGATAATTTCGATTAATCCAATAGGATTGAGAGGTATATTTCATGATGTGTACACATCTCTTTATGTTAGGGAACATCCCGAGATAATAGTTAATCCGGAATTCATTATATCATAAATTATTAGTAGTAATTATCCCAATTTTCTATGTTCAAATCACCAAGTGTTTCGGTTATTGTTCCTGTTTATAACACTGAGCGTTTCGTCGATCAGTGTGTACGCAGCCTTCTGATTCAGAAGCTAAAGGAAATTGAAATTATATTAGTTGACAATGGATCAACAGATTCTTGTCCACGTATACTGAATAATTACGCCAAGGAAAATCCAAACATCCGAGTCATTCATATAAACAAAAATGAAAGTCTTGGTATAGCTTATAATCAGGGAATTAAAGCAGCCCAAGGAGAATATGTGGGCTTTGTTGATTCTGATGATTGGGTTTCACCTGAGATGTATGATGATCTGTATAGAATAGCTCTTCGTGAAAATGTGGATGTTGTTAAGTCATTCTTCTTTATGGCAACCGATTCGGGAATTAGGATCAATAAGACAGCTTTCGGAAAGGAATCACTGAATAAACGTATCACTGACAAAAAGCAAGCGGCTAAATTCGTCTATGGACACATGTCTATTTGGAGTTCCATTTATCGACGCTCCTTTCTTAATAATAACAACATTTGTTTTACAACAACGCCCGGGGCTTCCTTCCAAGATATGTTTTTTGGCTGGTGCGTCTACACGAAGTTGGCCTCTTTGTACGTGGTTTCAAATGCTTATTACTACTATAGGATCAGTTCCAGTCAAGCTATTAATCAGGGGTATACGTGTGCTCGCTGGATTCTGGATGTTCATAAGAGAATCCAGAATCAAATTAACGAAGAAAATTTGGATGCCAGCACATTAGAAATCTATCTTAGATTTTTTTATATTTCTTTAAAAAATTCGTGGGAAAGGGAGGATAGACTCGCTGGATTCAGACGTCTCGTGTTTGCAAAAGCAGTGTCAAAACTCATTCGAAATTACAGAGAAATAGCTAATTTTTCAGAATTCAGCACTAATGAGAAAAAATACTTCCTTAGAATTGTCGATCACCCCTTCTGGAGCACTATAAAAAAATGGTTTGCCAGATCGAAAAGCCATACAACATTACCCAGATGATCTATTTGAAAGTAGTTATTACACTGACCTAGAATGTTATCGCAAACAATTATATATAAATGAAAATAACGGCTTTTATACCTATTAAGTTCAACAATGAACGCACTCCCGGAAAAAATATAAGACCCTTTTCGGATGGTACTCCTTTATGCAATTTGATTCAAAGGGCTCTCCTTCAGGTTCCTGAAATTGAGAGAATTGTGGTGTATTGTAGCGATGAGCGTATCAGGGATTATTTACTTCCGGGAGTAGAATTCTTGAAACGCCCGAAAGAATTGGATAGTAATTCTACAAGGTGTGGAGATATCATACGTGCCTTCATCGATGCAGTAGAGGCAGATATTTATGTCTTATCTCATGCAACTTCCCCTTTTATCAAGCCGGAAAGGTTTAGCGCGTGTATTAATGCCGTGGCTTCAGGCAAATATGATTCGGCTTTCACTTGTAAACGTGTAGCTGAGTTTTTGTGGAGCAACGGAGAACCAATGAACTTCCAACGTGGGAGTATTCCACGCACACAAGATATGGGGGAAATCTTCGCTGAGTTGCCCTCGCCTTACGTCTTTACACGCGATGTTTTTGAGAAGTACCAAGGGCGTACGGGCGCTAGGCCCTTTATGTGCGAATGTACGGCTTTAGAAAGCATAGATATTGACTGGCCGGAGGATTTTCTAATCGCAGACGCAATTTATACTCAAATATTAAAAAAACAATAAAATGATAAAGATACTGGATGTTACGTTAAGAGATGGAGGAAGGGCTATCAGCTACAACTGGGGAGAAGCCGCAATGCGTGACATCTCCTCGGCTGTAGCTCAGAGCGGATGCGATCTTATCGAACTGGGATGTTTAAGACCTGATTGCCATAAAAAAGGACGTTCTCTCTATACGTTCGTCGATGAAGCCGAACAGTATGTAGATCCTGATACCAAGGCGGAATACACACTCATGATCGATTATCCTTATCCGCCTCAATACGATATATCGGATCTTAGACCATACAACGGAGGGAAGTTAAAGCATGTACGGGTAACATTCAAGGAGGGAGCCAACCGCGATGTTTTTGAGTATGTGCAAAAGATCGTTGATAAAGGGTATAACTTGCACGTTAATTTGACATGTTACCCAGGATACTCGAGGGATGAAAGATTACGTATGTTGGGAGAGGTATCTCGATTTGGCGTGACTAATGTCACACTCGCCGATACCTACGGAGTGCTTAATTATCCTTCTTTCTTGACAATATGTGACGAAGCACATCAAAATCTTGATCCATCGATTTGTTTAGGGTTGCATTTGCATGATAATTCGCTCTCTGCTTTTGTATTAGCGCAGGTATTTATGCATCATTATGCGAAAAAACGAAATATTATACTTGATGCAAGTATAGGAGGATTAGGGAAGACCAGCGGGAATCCGCATCTGGAAATGCTCATGGGATATGTGAACAAAAACCATGGCGGTAATTACCGAGTTGATGAACTTTTGGATATCGAAAGTAAGTATATTTTCCCCAGTTTAAGACAGGCCCAAAAGGAATGGGAGGCTTTTTATTACGCTCTGGCAGCAGATAGTCAAGCTCATCCGGCATGTGCCCAACAAGCGATGCAGGAACACTTATCCTTGCATGATTTTTATGACATGCTCCATAAAGATAGATGATCATCCAATGGATATGAAACTGCAGGCAGTTATATGGGATATTGACGGGACTCTTTTGGATACGTCCGAGGGAGTAATAGACACGTACAAATATTGCATCAAAAATCTGGGCCTAAAAGAAATGAGCGATGAGGAATTAGAGAGGCTTAACGGTCCGGTTTCTCAAGTAGTTTTCTCAAAGTATTTCCATTTGAAAGGCGATGATATTCAAAATGCAACTAATTTCTACAGAGAATATTATGTAAAATATAATCTCTACAAGGCCAAGCCATATGAAGGATCTGTAGAATTGATGGATGCTATTCAACAACGCGGTATTTTACAAGCAATAGCAACCAACAAAAGACAAGATATAGCCGAGGCTGTATGCAAATATTTCGGATTTTCACAATATATGTCCTATATTGTTGGTCAAAACGATAGAGTCATCAGACCCAAAGCAGACATGATTAAGGAGTGTATGGAACGGCTCCATGTTTGTAAAGCGGTGATGATCGGCGACACCGAAATGGATAAACAGGCAGCTGAAGAGGTCGGAATAGACTTTATTGGTGTAAATTATGGGTATGGGTTTTCCCATGTGAAAGGATATGCCAATTCCCCGAAAGAAGTTTTAACGATATTGGAAAGTAAATCTGCATGATATTAGATATCAGATATTAACAATAATATACATCAACACATACCAAACGTCAGGAATGCTCAAACAGAAACAGAAGAGACTTTGCAGTATTGAACTATTGCGCATAATTTTTATCCTTGCAATTGCCGTCCACCATATGTTGAATATGTGTCCGGGGTTGCATGAGTTCCTGAAGACCCTATTTCATACAAAAGCTATGCACCTAAACTATGGGATTGATCCATTCTTTATTATTGGTGGCTTTTTTCTACATAGAACTTTAATTCGGAATAAGATTCGCCCATTGGACCATGTTAAAAAGCTGTGGATACGATTATTCCCGGCGATGGCTTTTGCTTTTATTATCTTGGTTTTCGTGGGGAACAAACCATGGTGGAGATTTGTTGATTTCTTGTTCTTCCTTCCTGGAACCGGTATTGTGCCAGCTGTTATACGGAACTCGGAATGGTTTATTTGTGTATATTTCTGGATAAGTTGCCTGATGATCGGGCTCTTTAATTTCTCAAAGAATGGAGCCTGGATTATTGCTGGACTTTTAGCATATCTCGCAACCTCTCTTGTACTTCATGGTGTACCTGTTCGGTACACAGAAAACGTGGATAAAATTTATTATTCTGTAGTCAGCATAGGTACTTGCTTAGGTCTCAGATGTATCTGTTTAGGGATGCTAGCATCATGGATTAGTGAAAATCTTGTTTTTTCTATGAAACATATGTTCCGTCTTGTTGCTACTTCTTTTGAAGTAATTGCTTTCTATATGCTTTTTAGTTATATGTTCCGGGGTTCTCATGTAAAATACACTCCATTGGAGGTAGATTTAGTATTCTCCTTATTAATGCTTTCCCTCGCAAGTGGTCAGGGGTATATTTCAGCAGTCTTAAATCGAATGACATGGATTCAATTTTTTTCTCGTTACACATACTCCTTTCTCATGGGATGTGCAATTATGATGCAATGTGTACATAAATTGAGAATAATGTTAAATTATGATAATAAAGGAATTATAGTAATAGGGGGGGGTATTTTGTTAGGGATTATTGAATATCATTTGATTGAGAAGTTTTTAGTACCGAAAATTGGTAATTACCTAATTCAGAAAAATCTCCGTGAAACTATTTCAAGCCAGCCATGAACAAGCAATGGATAAGCGCCAAAAAGATACTAGTCACTTGCATGCTAGCTCTCTTGGCTAATACTTTATGCATTCCCCTGTGGACAGAGTGCGATTATGTCGGGTTTGTGCGCACTCTTTTCAACAAGGAAGCGAGGCTCGAGTTGCTGTATTCTGGCAAGATTACCCGTGCTGAACCCTTTCAGTATAAAGTAACGCCCAACCCATCTTATACTACGTGGGCGTATGTCGCCGGAAAGAATGTTCACCGATCCAGTCTCAGTTTGAGGGCGAGAGGAAAGTGGCAGAAACTTTCCCTCCAACTTCAGGCACAGCGTGACGGGGAAATCACCATGCTTTTCGAAGGTCCGAAAATCCGTGATGAGTACGGCTTTTTCTATTCTGTCCTGACGGATTGGCGAAATATCAAAATAAACGGCAAAACCTTCTTGCCGAAACGAGGGGCTTTCTCTTTTAGAAAGAACTTTATGAGGCAACTTCATGTCAAAAAGGGAGATATCCTTCACATCGAAGCAGAGTTTCGTCGGCATCATTTTTCCATCCACGATTTTAGATGGCTGAAATCCGGAAAAGTCTGGTACATCATCACGGGGAATCTGTTGTTCTTCTCCCTGATTTACCTGTTACTGTCTTATATCGCGAAGCGTTGTGAATGCGTTCACCTCAGCGATATGTTGCTCCTGCTCGCATTTTTTCTCCTTCTCTTTATTCCAATGATCGGCATTTCAGATGCGGTGAAATCTGTACGAGAAAGCAGAACACTTGCCGTAAAGCCGGAGTTAAGGGATCTCTTCAAAGAAGGAGCCGACTACGGGAGACGGCATGAAAATTGGTTCAATGACCATTTCTGCGGTCGTGTTTCCCTGATGAAGTTACACGATGTCCTTCGGAACAAACTGTCCTGCATTATCCGTACGAAAAGAGCTCTTTACTTCAAGGAAAGCGGATGGATTTTTCGACTTCCTCTCGTATATGACTTGGATTGCCGACCAGCTTTTGTTCAATCGATTGTACAAAACATTATCCAACTGAATGAGTTTTGTCAACAACATCAGATCAAACTTTACGTTTTGGAGGTGCCGAAAAAAGAGATTGTTTACAGGGAACTCATCAAAGCAAACTACGGATTTGATGAGAAAGCATTAACTGAGGTTTCACATGCACAAGAAATCATTAGGAGTGGAGCTCGCAAACACCATATTCCCTACATCTATCCGTACAAGGCGATTCGCGATGCAACCCAGCAAGACTTTGTGTTTTTCAAATGGACGCACCATTGGACAAATTGGGGAGCGTATGTCGGTTACCGTGAACTGATGAAAGAGGTACAGAAGGATTTTCCAGACATGCCTATCGTTTCTCTTAATGACTTCCAAAAGTCACAAAATTGGCTAATTCGAGATAAATATGATGAAAGTTCAGAGTTCGCCGATACTTGGCGTCAGCTTTACCAATTTTTCAATTATGGAGATTCAGATCCCCCCCCGAATCGAGCACTCTATAGCTACTATGACCACAGCAATCGCGCGAAGATGTCATTGAAAGTTGGAAGGTTTATCAAGGAGTTTTCATATCCCGAGGGAAGACACAGGGTCATACTGGTGGGATCCTCGCAAAATGACAATCTCAATTTTTTCCTCCCTTACTCTGCGGCTCAGCTTAAATATATTAGGGTGAATTTGGGGCTGGTGAAATGGGAAGATGAACTTAAAATCATGAAGTTATACAAGAAAGACATTCTCGCCTTTAAGCCGGATATCCTGATTCTCTCCGTAAGTTCGGAAAACCTTCCCCAGCTTCGCAACCTTTGTTCAACCAAATAGGCCATGCTATCCTCATCCACAATATTTTATGGGTCTTTGTCCTCCCTCAGTGTAGTGTTAAAAATACAAATATGAACAAACCGCTGAATAATAGTAACAATGATCGATTAGGTATCCGACTGAGGCGTAGAGAGATGGGATTTCACTCATCGTCATAGACGACTCACACGCATGAAGTATGAACTTATAAAAGATTTCTCAAAAATTCACACTAGAGAAGGACAAAGTCATGAAAACAAAGCAAAATCTTTCAGACAATTCCATGATTGCCCTCTACAAATTACTGCGTCCCCATCACGTCTCCTTCTCCCTCTTTGTCATCCTCGATTATATCGAGAAGAATCGCGGATGTACCATCTCTGACATAGCCAATGCCATGGATATATCCCGCACGCCGGTTCATAATCACCTCACCATTCTACGACGTCTCTCTCTCATTGAGACGTACACAACAGAAGATTTAACCGATTTTCGTCGCGTCCGGGTGTTTCCTACATTAAAGGGCTTCCTGCTTGTTCAAAATGCTCAAAAAATCCTTGAGAAAATCAACACAGGAATGGGCACTTGAAGGGAGCCGAAGCCCCCTTCAAGAGCCTATTTACGAATTACGAATTACGATGTGGGGAATTCGCGCGCCGGAAGCGCAATCTAGCGGAGCAGGGGAGGAGAGGAATCTTGGAGAGCGGGCATGACAGGTAATCAGAAAGGGGAAAGCGTCGATTAACGAAACTCCGGATGGCTGTGAGGCTGTTTTTCTCGTTCGTTTCTCTGGTACTTCGGTTCTTGTGCTTGCAAAACGGGGAAAAATAGGTAGAATACCCCGACAAGAAGCAAAATATGAGCAACGAGACGATTCCAGTGTACCTGCAGGAAAACCCGAGCAAAATCCAGCGTATGTTTGGGGACTACTATCTGGAATACGCCTCCTATGTAATTCTTGAACGTGCTGTTCCTCACGTGGATGACGGGTTGAAACCTGTGCAGCGTCGCATCCTGCATTCCATGGAGAGGATGGATGACGGACGTTTCAACAAGGTGGCCAACATCGTAGGCGATACGATGAAATATCACCCGCACGGGGACGCCTCCATCGGGAGCGCTCTCGTCACCCTCGGTCAGAAAAATTTGCTCATCGAAACGCAAGGGAACTGGGGCAACATCTTGACGGGAGACGCCGCTGCGGCGCCACGCTACATTGAGGCACGACTTTCCGCCTTTGCCAAGGAGGTGGTGTACAGTCCGAAGGTGACGCAGTGGAAGCTCAGCTACGATGGCCGCAACAAGGAGCCGGTGGCTTTGCCGGTCAAATTCCCGCTTCTGCTGGCGCAGGGGGCGCTGGGCATTGCCGTGGGTATGAACTGCCTTATCTTGCCGCACAATTTTAACGAGATCATTGAGGCCGCCATTCACTACCTGCGCGGGGAGGATTTTGAGCTTTACCCCGATTTTCCCACGGGCGGCTTGCTGGACATCTCCGGCTATAACGATGGCACCGGCAACAGCCGCCTGCGCTGCCGAGCCAAACTCGACACTTCTGCCAAGCGGCTCATCCGCATCACGGAGATACCTTACGGCACCACTACCGAGTCTCTCATTCAAAGCATCGAATCCGCAGTGGAGAAGGGGAAGCTCAAGCTGGCGAAAATCGAGGACAACACGGCGGCCGAGGCCGATATATTGCTGCACTTGCCGGCCGGGGCAGACGTGGAGAAAACCTGCAACGCGCTGTACGCTTTCACAGATTGCCAGGTGAGCATCTCGCCCAAGGCAGTGGTCATCAAGGACCGCAAGCCTGTGTTTCTTGGAGTGAGCGACATTCTGAGAGCCAATGTGGACAACACGCGCGAGATCTTGCGGCAGGAGCTGGAAGTGCAGCTCGGCGAATTGCGCGAATCGTGGATGCAGGTGAGTCTGGAAAGGATCTTTATTGAGAATCGTATTTACAAGGTGCTTGAGCAGAGTAACAGTTGGGAGCAATCTCTTTCCCAAATCGCCAAGAAGCTTGCTCCCTTTGTCAAAGACTTCTTTCGGGAAGTCACGCAGGATGATATCATCCGCCTCACGGAAATCCGCATCAAGAAGATTGCGAAGTACGAAATTCACGAAGCGGAAAAGCGCATTGAGGATTTGGAAAAGCAGATGGAGCAGACGCGTAAGAATCTCGCCCAGCTCACGCGTTACACCATCCGCTGGTTTGAAGGGCTGCAAAAGAAGTACGGCGAGGGTCGCGAACGCCGTACCGAACTCTGCACCTTTGACACTGTCACGCGCGCTGAGGCCGCTGTGGAAAATGAAACGCTCTACATCGATGAAGAAGGGTTTGCCGGGTACGGTGTGAGGAAGGGCACGCCCATTGAAAAATGCTCCACCATGAGCGATATTCTTACCATTGATTCGCAGGGGGTGATGATGGTGCGCCGCGTGCAGGACAAATTCTACGTAGGCAAGAAGCTGCTGGATATCCGCGTGCTGCGTCCCGGGCAGGACTGGGTATTCAACATGATCTATCGCGATGGCAAGGAGGGCACCTGCTACGCCAAGCGTTTCCGCTTGGGCGGCTTCACCCGCGACAAGGAGTATCAGCTCACCCAGGGCACCAAAGGCACGCGTGTCTTTTTCTTCTCAGTGCATGCCACGGAAGAAGACAGCTCGGCTATCCGCGTGAACGTGTACCTGAAAAATCAGTTCAAAAAGTTGCGACGTCCGGTGCCGTACGACTTTGGCAGTCTGCGGGTGAAGGGCCGTGGCGTGCTCGGCAACATCGTCACCAAAAATCCGGTGGAACGCATTGCTCGCATGATGCCTGAACCGGCTTCCCAAATCCCCGCGGAAGGAGAAGAGGTTGCCTCGGCAGATCCCACGGTCGGGCAACCCGGGCAAGCGCCCGTACCAGGGCATGACGCTCCCATGCCCCCGGATGTGAATGAAGCAAACCAGATGACTCTGGACTTCTGAATTCGTGCTCAATCGTTTTCGTACTCGTAGGTGTAGGGCAGTTCAGCCTCCTCGCCCGACTGTACGGTGAACTTCCACGTGATGACGGAATGCGGATTGCCGGAGTAGCTGGGACTCACACTCGTTCTTCCCTCCTTGCCCGCTTCCGTCACGAGACCATTGACCTCTTTAGTGAGGCGCAATTCCATCGGGCGATCGGAACTGTTCCTGAGCGTGACGGTGCCTCGAAAGGTGCTCACCGTCACGGAATCGTCGCGCCGCCCGGGAACATTTCGCTCCTCGCGCTTCACCAACTCCTCGCTGCACTGCACCCTGGTTTGCATGCTCTTGTTAAGCCGCAGCAGGGTTTCCGCTCCCGGCGCAGCAAAATAGAGCGTAGAGCGCGCGACGATCTGTCCGCCCGTCGTACAGGTGACAATTCCCGTACTCCACGCCTGTTTGCCGGTATTGCTGAGCCGGATGCAATGCCACACATCCGCCACGGGATCGCCGCTCCGCGAAAGTCTTTCCAGCATCGATTGATTCGGCACGCAACAGGTGTACACGTGACTGTAGGGAACCTCACAGGAGAATAGCTTGATCAGGAGGCTCTTGCCCCGTTCACAACTGAAATGCGGGAGGGTATAGCAGAAGAGATCTTCCACCTGCTTACTATCCTCCGACCCCTCGTCATCCTCGAAATCATCCGATTCTGCCGCGCAGGGCGCTGCCACGACCGCACTTGAGACGCCCCTCAGATTCGTGTAGTTTCTCTCTTCCGTCAAAAAGCCCAGCCTCTTCAAAAAGTCCTGCAGCTTCAACGCGCGGTTGAGAGGGGAAGGCGCCATCGCTTCGCCCAGCATCGGGAATCCGCTCACCAGCCGAAGTTCCACGTCCTTCATGTCCGCCATCTCATTGATGATGTTCGCTCGGCAGGTGAGCTTCGCCGTGCCGCCCTCACTGAGTTCCAGACTGTATTCCGGCAGCCAGCTCATGCCATCGGACACGTAACCGAAGCGAAACTCTGCCCCCGGATTCGGCTTATCCAACTGAGCGGTCACGATATTGCTCATCACTTTCCTCATCGGCAGCTGCGGCGTCTCCGCGAAGTCCACGCCCATCACATCTTCTGCCGCCACGCTTTGCACACCGTCCACCGTCTGCACAAAGAAAATCTTTGGTATGTTCGGGGCTTGCTCTCCCTCCGGTTCCGGAAAGGAACCCTTCGGCGTCTCCCTCTTCGCAGGCGGCAGCAGTTTGCCCTCCACTTGGCGGTTCTTCGAGAAGATTTTCACCTGCTTCCCCTCATTCGCCATCAGCAAATCCGCGTAGCCGTAGTCTTCCACGCTCTTCTCAACCTCCACGCTGTCACCCTCCAGCTGCCGTACGCCGCTTGCCGCATCCCACCACACCGTACCCAACAACGCATCAGGCATCGCGGTGATCCGCACACTCTGAGCATCCGGAAGAGTCGCGCTCATTTCCACCCAGTTGCATCCGTTCTTGAAGAGTGCAACCTTGCGCACGCATGCAGCCGCCTGAGCTCCCTCGGTTCCGGCCATCGTCCCGTCCGCGAGAACTGCCAGTAGCGGCAGCATGAATAATACTTCTGATTTCATCCCAAACACTCCTATATCAGGTCCCGTATCCGCTGTCAAGTTTGGGCAATCGCATTAGGAAATGCGGTTGCTATTTACGATTGACGATGCGCGAATTACGATTTATTGATCATGTGCGCGTTGCGCAGGTTTTTTTCGAATTATGAACGTAGGCAGGAGAGTTCTTGTGACCCATCATCATGATAACTGCTTGTTGTCATTTTTTGATGCGAATCAACTATCATATCAGCCAACAAGGTCATTTTCTCCGTTGATGAACTTCTTTCAAATGCGTTTGCCCTGAACCGCTTAGGAAAAAGCGTTTTTATTTTCTGTTTTCGATAATTCATTTACGATTAAACGATTACAATTTGTTGAGAACGTGCGTATTGCGCAGTTTTTCCTGGAAGCGGGCGTGATTCGGCGGGTGAGGGGAGCTCTACTTTCCCACTTTATTTCAATGCATTTTGCCTTGGCGAAAAAGCGGAAAGACGTGACATAATACGGGCTTGAAAAGCAGAAGGAATATGGTAGAATAAAGCGCATGAATGGATTTCGCATCACCATACTCACCTTGTTGTGCCTGTCGGTGGGGCTGATGTTTTATGCTGTGCTTTTTGTCATACCTGAATGGCAGGGAAATTACGAAGCATACCAATCGTCGTTGAAGCTGGCGGAGTATGAGAAAAAGAACGATATACACCGCCAGCAAATGATGGCGTACGATCCGGCAGTGGAAGCGCCGGAAGTGGAACAAGCTCGCTTAGAACAAGAGGAAGCGGCGCGACGAAATGAAGCGACCATTAACGAGGCGGAAGAGAACAATGTGGTGGCAGCAGCCAAGAGAAAGGAAGAGGCGGCGCGAGCCCGGGCTGCCCGGCAAGAAAAGCAGGCTGCAGAGCCGAGAAGCGCGGTCATTGGCCATGTGACCGCCTTTGACCCGGAGTGGAATTGCGTGATGATTCGACCGAGCGTGCCGGAGCTTTTTCAACCGGGAACAACGCTGGCGGTGCGCCGAGGCGGGTTGGTACTCTGCGAGATGGTGGTGGACGCTCGTGATGCGGAGTCCGGACAAGTGAGCGCAACAATTAAGGAGACGGATATTACCACTAATACGGAGGAGTCGAAGAAGCTGGAACCGCAGGCGGGGGACGAAGTGATCATCTCCCCATTTAAGAGCGCTAAAGAATTGCTTGGCGAGGGCGCCGCTGCGGCTTCCGCGCCGCAGTTGCCGAAAGTGACGGACCCCGTGGATAACCGAGAGCCTCCACCGTTGCCCCCGCCTCCTCCTGAAGATGAGCCGGAGGCGTCTGATTCGCCGTCTGCAGCGTCACCTGCGCCGCAGCCCGTGACCGCGCCAAAGCAAGTGACACCTGCTCACAGAAGCAACGACGAGCTTCCCTCGCTTGATGATACCACGAATACCCTGGAGCAGTGATGAGCCAAGATACCCCAACCTCCGGACTCTTCGGGAGTGCGCCGAGTTTTTCCTTCGAGTTTTTCCCGCCCAAAACGCCACAAGGAGCGGAATCTCTGCTGCAGACGATCATGACGCTGCAGCAGTTTCATCCCAGCTTTGTGAGTGTGACCTACGGCGCAGGAGGTGGTTCTCGCGAACTCACGCGAGCCGTCGTGCATGACATCCAGCAGCGCGGCATTCCCACTGTGCCACATCTCACCTGTGTGGGACACACGGAGAAGGAACTCGAAGAGATATTGGACGGATTTGTGAAGGCGGGGGCGCGTGCCATCCTTGCCCTGCGCGGGGATCCGCCTCGTCATGGCGCCTACGACCCGACTCGTGATGCCTTCCGCCACGCGGCGGAACTGGTGCGCTTCATTCGTAACTGGGAAGACCATCGTGCGTTGCCTTACCGCCTGACAGTAGGTGTGGCCGGCTTTGCAGAGGGGCATCCAGACACACCGAACCGCTTACGCGAGATGGATTATTTGAAGGCGAAAATAGATGAGGGAGCCGATTACATATGCACACAGCTTTTCTTTGATAATCATGCCTTTTTTGATTATCGCGACCGCTGCCGCCTGCTGGGTATTCAAGTGCCAATTATCGCGGGTATTATGCCGGTAACGAGTGCATCCGGCATGAACCGCATGGCTGAGCTCTCTGCTGGCACAAACTTCCCGGCGCGTTTACTCAAGGCGATGTTGCGTGCGGGCGGCGACAAAACAAGCCTGGAGCGTATCGGCATTAACTACGCAAGCCAGCAGTGCAGCGAACTGCTGGATGCGGATGTGGACGGCATTCACTTTTACACCCTCAACCGATCCAAGGCCACGCTTGAAATTTACCGGAATCTCGGCATCAACAACTATGTTGATGTAGATCGACTTAAATCCCTCAATTCCCTCTACAAAAACTAACCTGCACCATGGCAAAAAAACACGACAAGCTGAAGGATATGCCCGAGCTCACACCTGAAGAGATGAAGGCTATCGGAGAAATAGAGCTGGGGCCTTCCCGCCACGAGCAGTTTCTCAATGCGCATTACAAAAAGCTCATTGTAGCCACTTTGGCGATCATGCTGCTGTTGGCGGCCGCCATCATTTACGGCACCTATCGTTCGCGTCAGGAGGCGGAAGCCTCGGGTCTGCTGGTGCAGGCGCTCCGAGTGGTGGACTCGTCCTCAGACCAAGATGGCATGGACATGACCACACTCGATCGTATCATCAACGATTATCCCGGTACACAGGCAGTAGGTACGGCGCAGCTGCTGCGAGGCATGCAATTGCTCGCCGGCGGGGAAGAAAAGCAGGGCATTGCTGCGCTGCAA
This sequence comes from uncultured Akkermansia sp., assembly GCA_947588735.1. Taxonomy (GTDB): domain Bacteria; phylum Verrucomicrobiota; class Verrucomicrobiia; order Verrucomicrobiales; family Akkermansiaceae; genus Akkermansia. The sequence goes on along the minus strand of CANQAD010000018.1, from coordinate 15,098 downwards.
GAGGTGGCCCTTGGTGCAGAGGAACCATTTTTGCGCCTGCGCGCTCAAACTTACCTCGCAGGGTATTACGCACGCGGAGGAGAAAACGAAAAATCCGCAGAGCTTTGGCAGGCGGTGAACCGAGCTGGTGAGACGCCGTATCGGGCGCTCGCGCTGCTTTCGCTTGGAGATATGGCGCAAAAAAGTGGTGATGAGCAGGGTGCACGTGCTTACTACAAGCAGATAGCGGAGCATTGTCCGGCTTCTCCTCTGCAAGTTGCCGCACAGCAGAGATTGCTCATTCTCGGAGTGGATGCTCCCAAGCCTGTTCCCCCGCCGGAGCCGCAACAGGGGAAGGAGCAAAGCAAAGAGGCGCCTCTTTTCCCGGGACTCGGTTCTCGCTGAATATCACTGCTCCCTTTGTGGCATGTCCTTGGAGCGCGACATTTTTTCCGAACTCACTGGCGTGAGTCGGTTGCTTGCGCGCCTGCGTGATGATCGACAACGCGAGTCGCTCTCCGTGCAGGAGTGGTGCCTGGGTATGGTGGCTCTCGCCATTGCTGAAGCAGATCAGCCCAACCTGCCGGGCGAGGTGTTTCCTCCTCTCTACGCGCAATTTGAAAAAAACGCTGCGGCAGAGCAGCGTGCACAGGCCTTGGCTTGTCTCGGTGAGTTTGTGACTCGACGCCGTGGCGAGGGATGGCGCGCCTTGTTACTGTGGGCCGCCGTGGAGTCTCATCCGTGGCTTGCTTCGCGCGCCGCGACTCTGACTGTCACGCTGGCCGTGCCGGAACAGGGAACACGCTTTGTCGGAGCGCACGCTCTGGTGCACCTGTTGCATACAGAGAAGAAGCCTTCTGCGGCTATCGTCAGCGGTATGCTTGCTCCAGCAGATTTAAGGCTTTTGCCGGAGCTCATGCAGCTGCATGATTTATCCGTTGACCAATTGTCCTCTATACTGCGAGGTTTGCAGGGACAACTCAATAGTTTGAGTTCTGCCTGGCTGTTGCCTCTTGCTCAGACTCCGGCGCTCTGCGAGCCTCTCACCCATGCGTTGGAACGTCTGGCAGCATCCACTCAGCTGGTGGCGGATGTTAACTATCCCATGCCTGCATGGAGCTTTACTCTCCCTGCGCCTCAGCCCTTGCACTCATGGTCTCTCCCGGAGTTTCTCCCGCGCATCCTCCCTCAGCTTGTCCCTTTTCTTTCTGAATCACAGCTGTTGCGTCTTCGCAGCGCCTTCTCGTAATTTTTCTTGCCATTCAAGTCCATTCGGTGTAAAAAGCACTTCCCCGGCCTCGTAGTTCAATGGATAGAACGGCCCTCTCCTAAAGGGCAAATACAGGTTCGATTCCTGTCGGGGCTAGAAAAACGCTCGATGATTGTCTGCTGAGAGCATGAGAGCGCGTGGTTTACAGCCGCTTTTTGGTGAGATGCACTGGAGGAGGAGCGATTTTCAGCCCACAAAAAGGCTTGCCAGACTCGGCGACGTCCAACTTCGTGACGGTCATGACATGAACTCTGGAACGTGTCAAGATCAAGTACCGGGTTGCACGCTGGAGAATGACGAGCACCAGCCTGCGTGCACTTTATGGGGCAAGTAGAGAGTTTCGGAGTCCATATGTTTTACAAAAATGTTAAACAATTTTGTACATTAAATGGGATAATTTTACATTTTTGTCATTTAATTTTTCTAAGTAAAGTCGGGATGCCGTATTTTGAACGGCTAAATATGAGTGAAAAAGAAAAAAGTTTAGATATTGGCACGATATTTGCAGAAGAGGAGGGGAGAGGACAGCGAAGGGCCGTGCTCGACGAACAAAACCAATTACCACACACAAAACTATGGAAACGAAAGACACCAGTGCAGAAGAGGCGTTGACGGCATTGTACGGCAGCGATACTTTCGGGATCAAAACAATGGAGAAATACCTTTCCAAAAGCGCTTTCAAGAAGATGCTTGCCACGGTCCAGCGCGGAGGGAAGCTGGACATGAGCATAGCGGATGAAGTGGCACAGGCGATGAAGGTGTGGGCGCTCTCCAAAGGAGCCACGCACTACACGCACTGGTTCCAACCGCTTTCGGACGCTACGGCGGAAAAGCACGATTCTTTTGTGGAACCGGATGGGAAGGGGGGCATGATCTGCGAGTTCACAGGCAAGAACCTTATTCAGGCTGAGCCGGATGCCTCCTCTTTCCCCTCCGGCGGGATACGTGCGACATTTGAGGCACGTGGCTACACGGCATGGGATCCCACATCTCCGGCGTTCATCAAACGCACCGAGCACACTGCCACGCTCTGCATTCCCACGGCTTTTTGTTCGTACACAGGCGAAGCTTTGGACAAGAAGACGCCCCTGTTGCGTTCGATGGTAGCTGTGTCGAAGCATGCAACGCGCGTGTTGCGGTGTTTTGGGGTGGAGCCCAGCTGTGTGGAGAGTAATTTGGGCGCGGAGCAGGAATATTTCCTGATTGATCGCAGTTTGTACTTGCAGCGGCCGGATCTCATTGAGACCGGGCGCACCCTTTTCGGCTGTCTGCCGCCCAAGCATCAGCAGATGGAGGATCACTACTTCGGCTCCATCAAGGAGAGAGTGCTGGAGTTCATGAACTCCGTGGATCACGCGCTGTGGGCCCTCGGCGTGCCGGCCAAGACGCGTCACAACGAGGTGGCTCCCGCGCAGTTTGAAATTGCTCCGCTCTTTGAGGCGAGCAACGTGGCTGTGGACCACAACGTGATGATTATGGATATTCTCCAACGGCAGGCTCTCAAATTTAACCTCGTTTGTCTGTTGCATGAGAAGCCGTACGCTTGCGTGAACGGTTCCGGCAAGCACAACAACTGGTCGCTCGGCACTCCGGAACTCGGGTCGCTCTTCTCTCCGGGCAAGACGCCGCACAGCAACTTGCTTTTCCTGACCTTCCTCGCCTGCGTGATCCAGGGTGTGGACAAACATGCCGATTTGCTGCGAGCTTCGATCTCTAAAGCCGGCAACGACCATCGTCTGGGCGCTAATGAGGCTCCGCCCGCCATCATCTCCATCTTCCTGGGAGATCAGCTCACCGACATCATTGAACAGATCAAGGCCGGCGGCGCCAAGAGCTCTGCTGCCAAGACCACCATGGAGCTGGGCGTGGATGTGCTGCCAACTCTACCGAAGGACACGACCGATCGCAACAGGACTTCTCCCTTTGCTTTCACGGGGAACAAGTTTGAGTTCCGTGCCGTTGGTTCCTCGCAAACTTGCGCGTGGCCCATGGCTGTCCTCAACACCATTGTGGCCGAAGCCCTGGATGAGGTGGCCACCAGGCTTGAACCCGTCGTAGGCAAGCGTAATTTTAACACCGTGGTCAGCGCCATGATTAAGGAGATGATCACGAAGCACGATCGTATCATCTTCAATGGCAATGGCTACTCGCAGGAGTGGATTAAGGAGGCTGAGCGCCGCGGTTTGCCGCACCTTAAGACCACGCCGGAGGCACTTGAAGTGCTCGCTCGCCCGGATACCATCAAGCTCATGAAAAAGTACAACATCCTCTCCAAGGCCGAACTTCTGGCCCGCAAGGAGGTGCAGGCGGAGAGCTACCTGAAGCTCATTCACATTGAGGCCAAGACCTGCCTGAACATGTTGCAGACCATTTACCTACCGGCCATAGCCGGTCAGATGACAGAAATCTGCGGGACCATTGCCGCCATCAAGGCTGCCGGCATCAAAGCCGGTCTCAAGGCCGCAGAGGACAAAGCCAACGCCGTGGGCAAACTCTACGATGAGTTGCCCGCTAAAGTTCAGGCTTTGCAGGCTGCCATCGATAAGGGCTGTCCCGTGTGCATGAAAGAAGCCATGGAGTCCGCCCGCGTTACCGTTGATGCCCTCGAAGCCATTGTGGACGCCGACTTGTGGCCGGTGCCTACTTACGCCCAGATGCTCAACATCCACAGCAAATAGTCTGAAACGCGAGTTTGCCTCGCTACCGGCAGCTCCGAGTGGGGCTGCCGGTTTTTCACCGCCAAGCGTAAGAGACGCCGTTGTATAAGTCTCTCACTCGTAAGCTCTTTGCATCCTGAGACTGCCGGAAATGGACACTTGCTTATCTCTTTTTAAAAGAGATGTACAGGAAAAAATGTTACCATTTCTCGTTTTTAAGTAGGTTAGCGTTCTGAGGCATCCCGAGATTTTGAAAAGGATAAAGACGAGAGAGAAGAGGGACTGGTTTTTCAAAGCATTTTTTGTGAATATAAAACGAATATCCGTGTGCTCATCGTTTTTAAAATTCGATATACTCGTCCTTGTACCGAAGCGCTCACGGACAAACGATGTGTGCAGAGGTAAAAAATCATTCACAATTATTTCTATGAAACTTCGATTACCCTATATTTTACGCAATGCGGTGCTGGCGGCGCTCTTGTGCTGCACAATGGCATTTGGTACAGTCACTGTGACTGTAAATGACCAAGATTCAAGTCTTGAAAAATTGACAGGAGCTCCGAGTGGGTCCGTCAGTATTGTGGTGGAGGGGGAAGACGCCATCTTGGGCCATGCTTTAACACTGGATAGTGGGGCGGACCATTACATTATTGTGGAAAAAGGACACAGCCTGACCATCATGGGAGGACTCACGTACAACGGTAACTACCTGGGTGGGGGGAGAATACTCCATTTGTTTGAGAAAGAATTGGGTAATCAAGACAAGCCGGGAGGAAAGATCATCTTTGCAGCAGGAGAATCGAAACTGGGTACTGTGTGGGGCGGGCCAGGCGAGATTGTCGTGCAGAACGGAGCAAAGGTCACAATTTCGGATGATATTACTTCACGAGTTGGCATCTTAACGATTGAGAAAGGCGGAGAAATGTCCGTGGCCGACTTGAACTGTACAAGTCTGAACGGGAGTGGAACTTTGACCCTTCGAAAGAATCCGGTTTATGGTTTTAGTAGCTTTTTCATTGATGGCGCCGGTGGGAATTTCAGCGGGAGGATAGAGGGCGAAGAATTTATTGAAGTTGGTAGTCTTTTCAACCCTTCGAAACCAAGTCTGGACACGAGCCATCAAACTTTCACCGACGTCACATCTCAAGGGACCAACCTGTCCGTGGCCTGCGGCAATGTCGCTCTCGCCGGCGCAAAGGACGAGTTCAAAGGTCTGCAGTTAGGAAGCGTTCATGACATTTCTTTTGATACGTGGGACAATCCGGACAAATTGCAAACCAGAAGCACGTTGACCATGGAGGAGGGGACGAAAGTTTCTCTCGGAAAACTTCTCGATGCCCCCACTTGGCATTATGACGAGGAATCAGATTCCGTAAAGTTTGATTCGCGGATATATGAACCTGTCAGGCAGAGGGGACTCAGCTTTGACATGGAAGATCGGTCGACGCTGGTGGTGAAGTATGGCAAGGGTGAGATGGGAGCCAAAATCACGGCGTCCGGGGCAATTGTGTTGAAGACGACAACGTGGGAGGAAGACACATCAAACCCAACCAAGCTGACCGTTCGGGTGGAATTCGCAGAGAACCATGGTAAGGATTTGAAGCAACTCCTCATCCAGGCGAACGGCATTGTTCTTACTTCCATTGAATACGGGGAGCATGATGACGGAGATCGCACGTTTTCGGTGACCGAACAATATACGGATGTGGACAGCGAGTCGAAGCTCAACGGATGGCTCAAGGAGAATGTAACGGTCACCGTGGATGGATATGACGATCCGTATCTGATGGTCGAGAAGAAGGATGGAAATGTCGTCCAACTCTACGTGATAGCCGGCGATGGAGCCAACCTGCCGGATGCCCCCATCGAGCCTATTCCGGATGACCCCAATCCCGATACCATTTTTGCGCCTCTTGCGATCTCCGAAAACACGCGGACCGGCGCAGGCATGCTCTACCACGCCATGAATTATTCGACCTCCTCAGAGCTGAGGAATGTGGCAGGTGTCATCGCGGAACTTGCTCAAATCGGGCAGGGAGGGCAACCGGCTGTAGCCATGGCTGCGATGATCGCTGAGTCAGGGATCACTGAAAGACTCATCGAGGAAACAAACATTGATCCGGCCGCAGCCAGAAGTGAGGCTCAGCGGCTCATGTCTGCCGTGGTCGGCAGCGCTGTGCCGGCGCTGGGAGCCGCACAACGGGATGCCATGCGTGGGCAGCTCTCTCGCGCTGCTTCGCGGGCAGCTCGCCTCGGTCAAGAACCGGCGGCACGTGACGATTCTGACCAAGGGATGCGCGTGTGGGTGGAAGGTATGGGCGGCAGCGCCAAGTTGGATCGATCCGGGGATGAAACCGGATATGAACACAACTCATGGGGAGCCGGTGTAGGCGTGGAGAAAGATCTCCAAGGCGGAGGTCCCATCATCGGTCTCTCCCTCGTTGCTTCCTATGGCGACTTGAAAGTTGATGCGGCGGATCATGCCGAGGGAGATCTGGATACCTACTATGTGAACCTCTACGCTCACCATCGCAGCGGCAATTTCCACCACAGCTTCGTCGTGTCCGCCGGTTTCTCGGATGCTGAGTTCAACCGCACTATCCGTGGCGGTGTTGCGCCCTATGTGCTCGACTACGCTACCAGCGGGAGTACGAACGGCGCCGGATTCGGAGCTGCCTACGAATTGGCTTATGATATATCGCTTAATGAGCAGAAGAGCAGCCTTCTTCAGCCTCTGATCGGTCTTTCGGTCATTACCACAAAGATGGATGGCTACAATGAAAATGGGGCCGGTGATGCCGGACTCCACGTGGGAGAACAGAAATCCACGTTGACAACGTTGACAGCCGGAGCTCGCTTTGTGTCTCAGTGTGGAGAACAGACATTCAGTCGCGCTGCTGTGCTGGAGATTCGAGCCAATGTGGCAGTAGATATGGGCGACCGCCGCAGCGAGGCCGATGTTTCCTTCCTCGGCGACCGCGGTTACAGCGGACGGGTTCGTTCGGCCGAAACAGGTGTCGTGGGGGCGCAGCTCGGTGCGAGCGTCAGCATACCTGTGGACAGAGACACACTGCTCTATGTCAACGGTGAAGCAGACTTGCGCAGCGGTTCCAATTCGTGGAGCGTCGGCGGAGGGGTCAGCATAGCCTTCTGACGCTCACCATTACAGTAAGTAAACAAAAACGCGAGTTTGCCTCGCCACCGGCAGCTTCGAGTGGGGCTGCCGGTTTTTTATGGGACTGGGCAGAGACATTGACAATGAGCCTGCGGTCTCCGCCACTTGGACGATTCCCATTTACGGTTTTTTTTGATGTATGGTTTATAATTTATTGATAGTATGTGTATTTTGTATACTTTCTTCAGAAATTGGTGTGCTCAACTGATCAAGATGATTTATCGCCTTGTCGACATCTCTCAAATGCAGTTGCCCCTAGATGCCATTGTATAAGTCTCAGTCGTAATCTTTTTCTGTCCAGCAACTTCTGCAATATGGGAGCTTGCTCATCTCTTTTCGAAAACGATGAGCACACGGGTATTCGTTTTATATTTACCAAAAATGCTTTGAAGAAACAATCCCTCCTCTCTCTCGTCTTTACTTCTTTCGAAATCCGAAGATGCCTCAGAACGTTAACTTACTTAAAAACGAGAAATGATAACACTTTTTTCTGTACATCTCATTCGAAATGCGATACACTCGCTCCTGTACCAAAGCTCTTACGTGTATATGGTGAGGGCTAAGGGAAAATTCAGACTCTATAAAATAATTCCTATGAAATTACACCTACCTTATACGTTGCGCGCCGCGTTGCTGGCGGCTCTTCTATGCTGCACAACAGCATTTGGTACAGTCACTGTGACTGTGGATGACCAAAATTCAAGTCTCGAGGAATTGTCAGGAACTCCGAGTGGGTCGGTTAGTATCGAAGTGGAAGGAGAAGACGCTACTCTGAGCAAGGCTTTAAGACTGAACGGTGACGAAAACAAACATCATAGTATCTCTGTAGGAGAAGGAGCCAGTCTGACCATTAGAGGCGGGATCACGTACGATGGTTGGCGAGATTATTATGAAGGAGAGTGGGTTCCCAGCTATGATCTCAGTTTGTCGCTTTTTAATGGCGCTAAAATTATCTTTGCCTCCGGGGAGTCCAGGTTGGGTGGAGTTGACTCAAGTGCCTATCAGTATAGTGCTGAACTTGTCGTCCAAAAGGGTGCGAAGCTTACGCTAAGGGACTGTTCCTTTGCTCCTGGCTTGACGATTGAAGAGGGAGGAGAGCTTATTGCAGGAGATAATGTGTGGTGCTCTTCTTTGAATGGAAAAGGGACCCTTCGATTTGCAGGAAGTGTTGAAGATTGGTACGACGGTGAAATCAGTATTATAGGAACAGGTGGGAAGTTCGAGGGGATTGTAGAAGGTCGGGGTGACATAGATGTCGCGAGTGTAGCTCGCGAAGAGCTTTTTTTGCCGGCAGAACAAACTTTCACCAATGTTATTGCGAAGGAAACGGAATTGTCGACGAGTTGGTGCAATGTAGTCCTTTCTGGTTCCAAGAACGAGTTTCAAATGATAAATCTGGGAGATGTATACGCGATTGGATATGACGCATTCTCGCATGCATCGGTTCCTCAGATAACAGATACGTTATCAATTGAAGCTGGCACGAAGGTTTTGCTTGGAAAGTTTTCTTTCTCAGTCGAAGATATTGGCTCTGATCCTGAGGCTGGCAATTTCTGGGATTCAAGTATTGATGCTCCTCTCGTACAAAGAGGGCTTAGTTTCCGTATGGAGGATCGGTCGAAATTGGTGATGAAGTACGGGAAGGGAGAGACGGGGGCGAAGATTACGGCTTCTGCGGCAATTAATCTGACGACTACCACGTGGGAGGGACATGGTGACCCGACCAAGTTGGCCGTTCGGGTGGAATTCGCGGAGAATCCGGGTAAGGATTTGAAACAGCTTCTCATTCAGTCAAACGGCATCGTTCTCACGTCTATGATGTACAGTCAGACGGGGGATATGTACAGTGAAGACTACACGACATGGTTCCGTCTGGGTCCACAATCACAATATACGGATGAGAACAGCGAGGATGAGCTCAATAAATGGCTCAAGGAGAATGTAACGGTCACCGTGGATGGATATGACGATCCGTATCTGATGGTCGAGAAGAAGGATGGAAATGTCGTCCAACTCTACGTGATAGCCGGCGATGGAGCCAACCTGCCGGATGCCCCCATCGAGCCTATTCCGGATGACCCCAATCCCGATACCATTTTTGCGCCTCTTGCGATCTCCGAAAACACGCGGACCGGCGCAGGCATGCTCTACCACGCCATGAATTATTCGACCTCCTCAGAGCTGAGGAATGTGGCAGGTGTCATCGCGGAACTTGCTCAAATCGGGCAGGGAGGGCAACCGGCTGTAGCCATGGCTGCGATGATCGCTGAGTCAGGGATCACTGAAAGACTCATCGAGGAAACAAACATTGATCCGGCCGCAGCCAGAAGTGAGGCTCAGCGGCTCATGTCTGCCGTGGTCGGCAGCGCTGTGCCGGCGCTGGGAGCCGCACAACGGGATGCCATGCGTGGGCAGCTCTCTCGCGCTGCTTCGCGGGCAGCTCGCCTCGGTCAAGAACCGGCGGCACGTGACGATTCTGACCAAGGGATGCGCGTGTGGGTGGAAGGTATGGGCGGCAGCGCCAAGTTGGATCGATCCGGGGATGAAACCGGATATGAACACAACTCATGGGGAGCCGGTGTAGGCGTGGAGAAAGATCTCCAAGGCGGAGGTCCCATCATCGGTCTCTCCCTCGTTGCTTCCTATGGCGACTTGAAAGTTGATGCGGCGGATCATGCCGAGGGAGATCTGGATACCTACTATGTGAACCTCTACGCTCACCATCGCAGCGGCAATTTCCACCACAGCTTCGTCGTGTCCGCCGGTTTCTCGGATGCTGAGTTCAACCGCACTATCCGTGGCGGTGTTGCGCCCTATGTGCTCGACTACGCTACCAGCGGGAGTACGAACGGCGCCGGATTCGGAGCTGCCTACGAATTGGCTTATGATATATCGCTTAATGAGCAGAAGAGCAGCCTTCTTCAGCCTCTGATCGGTCTTTCGGTCATTACCACAAAGATGGATGGCTACAATGAAAATGGGGCCGGTGATGCCGGACTCCACGTGGGAGAACAGAAATCCACGTTGACAACGTTGACAGCCGGAGCTCGCTTTGTGTCTCAGTGTGGAGAACAGACATTCAGTCGCGCTGCTGTGCTGGAGATTCGAGCCAATGTGGCAGTAGATATGGGCGACCGCCGCAGCGAGGCCGATGTTTCCTTCCTCGGCGACCGCGGTTACAGCGGACGGGTTCGTTCGGCCGAAACAGGTGTCGTGGGGGCGCAGCTCGGTGCGAGCGTCAGCATACCTGTGGACAGAGACACACTGCTCTATGTCAACGGTGAAGCAGACTTGCGCAGCGGTTCCAATTCGTGGAGCGTCGGCGGAGGGGTCAGCATAGCCTTCTGACGCTCACCATTACAGTAAGTAAACAAAAACGCGAGTTTGCCTCGCCACCGGCAGCTTCGAGTGGGGCTGCCGGTCTTTTTTTCTTGCTTCATGGCAGGTGAGTAAGGTAGAATGCGGGGAGATGGGCATACGCGGCATCTACAGATTTTACCGAGATGGCTTCCGGCGCATGACGCTGGGACGCACGCTTTGGTATGTGATCTTGCTCAAGTTAGTGATCATCTTTGCGGTGTTGCGTGTGTTTTTCTTCACTCCTCATTTACAAGGTACGGACGAACAAAAAAGCCGCGCCGTGGCGGAGGAATTAACGAACCGACACTGATATGGAACCCATTGATACCTCTCTCATCGACTGGTCGCGCGCTCAATTCGCGCTCACGGCCATGTACCATTGGATATTCGTGCCGCTCACGCTTGGGCTGGGACTGATCATGTGCATCATGGAGGCGATCTACGTGCGCACGGGCAGGGCATTTTGGAAGGCAACCACGCGTTTTTGGATGAAACTCTTTGGCATCAATTTTGCCATGGGCGTGGCGACCGGCATTATTCTCGAGTTTGAGTTCGGTACGAACTGGAGCAACTACAGTTGGTTTGTGGGTGACATTTTCGGGGCGCCTCTGGCAGTGGAAGGCATCGTGGCTTTCTTCATGGAGGCAACCTTTATCGCGCTCATGTTTTTTGGTTGGGAGAAGCTGGGGAAAAAGACGCACCTGCTCTCCACGTGGATGACTGTGCTGGGCGCCACATTCTCGGCGTGGTGGATTCTCGTTGCCAATTCCTGGATGCAGTATCCGACAGGTATGGAGTTTAACCCCGAAACCGTGCGCAGCGAGATGGTGAGTTTTGCCGCCGTGGCGCTCTCTCCTGTGGCGATCACCAAATTCTTGCACACGGTTACTTCATCATGGGTGCTTGGTGCGGTATTTGTCGTGGGCGTGAGTGCGTGGTACTTGCTGCGCGGCAGACACACGGATTTCGCACACGCCAGCATCCGCGTGGCTTCCATTTTTGGCTTGTTTGCAGCATTGCTCACAGCGGCGACAGGTCATCAAAGCGGCGTTGATATTGCCCGCCACCAGCCCATGAAACTTGCCGCAGCGGAGGGGCTTTATGAAGGTGGTAATCGTGTTGGACTTGTGGGCATTGGGCTCCTCAAGCCCGGCATCGACTGGGCCAATCCTGCAGAAGACCCCTTCTTATTTAAGGTTGAAATACCCTGCGGACTCTCCATCTTAGCGACCAATACGCCGGATGGTTACGTGCCCGGCATTAAGAATTTGCTGGAAGGCGGGTATGTGGGCGAGGATGGCTTGACAGCTCCCTCTGCTGCGCAAAAGATGGCATTCGGACGCAAAGCAATTGATGCCTTACGCGATTGCAAACGGGGGGCGGATGCTGAACAGGTGGATATCCTGCGCGAAAACTTCCCTTATTTTGGCTACGGCTACCTCAGGACGCCTGAGGAGCTAGTGCCGCCGGTGGCTACCACGTTTTATTCCTTCCGCGTGATGGTGATTTTGGGTGGATATTTCCTGGCGCTTTTTGCAGGGTTGTTGCTGGTCGGCAAGCGCATTGCGGCATGGAGACCGGTACTGCTTATCATATTGCTGAGCATCCCGCTGGCGTATGCGGCTAGCGAAGCCGGTTGGATTGTAGCAGAGGTGGGACGTCAGCCGTGGGCCATTCAAGATTTGCTACCCAACTGCGCAGCAGTATCCAAGCTTTCTGTTTGCTCGGTGCAGACGACGTTTTGGATATTTGCGGTGCTCTTTACGGTGCTCCTCATTGCGGAACTCTGTATTATGCTGCGTGCCATTGCTGCAGGTCCCGAAAAGGAATGCGCTTAATCCCTCACCCCCACTCAACCTATGACCTACACATTTTTTCAAGAATACTGGTGGTTTATCGTGTCCTTGCTGGCCGGTCTTTTCGTGATGCTTATGTTTGTGCAGGGAGGGCAGACGCTCGTGTACGCTCTTGGTCGTACCGAGCAGCAACGACGCCTGCTCCTGCTCGCCACAGGCCGCAAGTGGGAGCTCACCTTCACGACGTTGGTGACTTTTGGCGGCGCCTTTTTCGCCTCGTTCCCGCTTTTTTACTCTACGAGTTTCGGAGGAGCATACTGGGTGTGGATGCTTATTCTTTTGTGCTTTGTCATTCAGGCGGTTTCGTACGAATTTCAGCTCAAGCAATTCAATTTGCTCGGCACAACGACCTATCGCGTCTTTCTCATGCTGAACGGTCTGCTAGGACCCTTGCTTGTCGGCACCGCCGTGGGCACGCTCTTCTTCGGTGCGGAGTTTGTCATCGATAAGCAAGCTATCGTGTTGCCGGGTGAGCCGCCCGTCATCTCCCGCTGGGCGAATTCCTGGCATGGATTGGAGGCGGTGTTGGACGTACGCAATGTGTTGCTTGGACTGGCCGTGCTTATGCTTTCCCGCTGTCTGGCGCATCTGTATTTCCTCAATCGCATCGAGGATGATGAGATACGAACACGCAGCCGCATCATGTTGCCCTGGGAAATCGGCCTTTTCCTCATCTTTTTCCTGAGCTTTGCCTGGTTTTGGTTTACAAGCCCCGGGTTCGTTGCGGCGACGGTGGCAGAGGCCGGTCCGACCGTAGTAGCGGAGCCGTACCGTTACCTGCATGCATTGCTGAATATGCCCGTGGTGCTTGCGGCGTTGCTGGCAGGAGTGGTTCTGGTGCTGGTGGGGCTGATTACTCCGTTGATGAAGCCTGCGAGCCGCAGCGGCATTTGGAGCGCGGGCTTGGGTTCGGTGCTTACTGTATTGGCGCTGCTACTCACCGCAGGCTGGAATGGCGGCATCTACTATCCATCACTCGCAGATCCGGCTTCCTCCCTCACCCTGGCCAATAGTTGCTCCAGTCCCTACACGCTCAAAGTCATGAGCGCCGTTTCCCTGCTCATTCCCTTCGTTTTGGCCTATATCATCTGGGCTTGGCACGCGCTGGAAAAGTCCCCCATTCAACCCTCAGAGGTTGCATCGGAAGACGCTCACTGACGTATTCGCTTTGGTGTGCAATTGGTCTCGCACCTGCTGATTATTGATACACCACAACGATGCGAGTAATCCCGGGAAGTGCGGTGGTGAGCTCGTTTGTGAAGCGCGTGAGGAAATCGTGACTTTGGGCAATGGTGAGTGCGGGGTTAACGAGAATGCCGACAGAAGGGGTGAGAGAAGGGCGGTTCCTATGTACTTGAATCAAAAAAATGGTGATAAAGAGTTGAACCATACATGGGCCTGAAAAACAATCAGGCATCCTCCCACGATCGCATGATTCAGCCTGCCAGTTACCTTTGGACTGCCTGCTACCGGAAGAAGCGCTTCCCTGGTACATCGTCTGCACACACGCACGTCTTCTGGAGCGAAATCAGAAAGCCTCCGGCTTGCACCGGTTCAACCAACCCGACTGCGACAAAATAAAACGGAGAGACGGGAACGCGACTGCTTTTCCGAAGTAGATTCTGCAGTTTACTCCCTCCATAGTCTGCGCCCCATCATCAATCGCATCCGAAGTTTAAAACAAGAAATAATGAAAATGTAAAAACGATACCGTAGATATTTGACCAGAGAGCGCCTGACAACGGTCTTCTTGCCCCGCCCAAGACTGTCTGCATCTATGCAGCTGCACTTATTGAGCTCAGAGAGGCCGACCGGACTCGGTGCTACGCCGATTGTAGGTATCTTGTTACGCAACAGAATGTCGGCAATTTGCGGATCTGACGGGCGCCAGAATTTTTCTAATGCTTCATAAACTTGTTTTGCCCCATCTTGCGTGTACATATATGCGAGAGTACCCCACAGGATTTTTTTGGGGAATACCACGCGGATGGGCATGTTGACTCCCTTCGCCCAACTTTTGATTGGATAGAGTTTTCCATCAATCGTGTAAAGCTTTGCAACTTCCCAACCGTGCAAATGTTGCGTAAGTTCTTGGACAGCGTCCAAAAAGTTTGGCATCAAAAGCGCATCATCTTCCAAGATGATTCCATACTTCGCCCCGCTTTCTACAAAAGTTTTCAGGGCGGTTCGATGGCTGATGACGCACGCTATCTCATTGCGTGACATCATGCTCGGCATGTAGAGGGAGCGTTTTTTTGAATCATAGCAGGCTAAATCTTCATCAGTGAGCTCCTTCCCGGATATTGCCGGGATGATTTCAAACTTAAGTCCGAGCGATCTTGCTTGCTCCTCCATGAACTCACGCCTTTCATTCGCCCAAGGCAAATTCACAATGTAGTACTTCACGGCGTGCTCATCCATAAGATCGTTACAACCTCCCTGTCGGGGACTGTACCATATCTGGTATATGGAGGTCAAGTCATTATTTGAGGAATTCCAAGGCATAACCACACCCGTCCCAAGAAAATGTAATTCATGGGCGGGAAGCATGATGAGGGCAGGAGTTGGCGATTTTTGGGCGAATCCATAAAACTTTACGTGCTATTGAGCACTAAAACCTCTTCCGTCCCCGCTATGTCATACGGTTGGTTTAGCCACGAAAACAGGTTCTGCGTGCTCAGCAGTGATATTCGTAGGTAGTGAACCAATCCTCCCAGCGACCACCGATGCGAAGCGCGTCGTTTGAGCACTTTCACGAGTAAATAGGCAATCATGGCTACCCATATCTGTGATCTCACTGC
>CANQAD010000017.1 GCA_947588735.1 uncultured Akkermansia sp. | reverse complement strand
AAGCGGAGCCTTATTCTGAAATGTTGCTCCATAAAAATTTCACGCTATACCAAATTATGGTTGACTTCGTAAATCGTAAATCCCCTCGCGTTTCAGCTCCGCTCCCCCACTCAGCTTTCTAACCACCTCCGCCCGCAGTTCCACCCTCCCCCGCCGCTCACGCTCCGCCTCCCCGCGCGCCAGCGCGCGAATTCCCCAAATCGTAAATCGTAAATCGTAAATAATCAACGTCTTCCGCCATATACCTCGCCATGAACCGCCCATTACGGGTGCTATTCCATGGGACAAATGTGGCGTTTGCCCGGGTGTTGCCAAAATAGGCTTGACATCCCGACGCGCGCGAGTAAACTGGGCGCTCTCCGTTATTGATACCATGAGTGCGTACAGAAGCCACACCTGCAATGAACTCCGTCCCGCCCACATTGACCGGCATGTCACGTTGGTCGGTTGGGTGGATACCGTGCGTGATCACGGCGGCGTCATCTTCATTGACCTGAGGGATCGCGAGGGGAAAACGCAAGTCGTTTTTCACCCGGAGAATCAGGCGGAGCTGGCAAAGCAGGCCGAGGCGCTGCGCGTGGAGTCCGTCATTCAGGTGTCCGGCGTTGTTGTGCCGCGTCTCAAAACGGATGAGGTGGATGCCACGAATCCGGATTTGGCCACCGGCGAAATTGAGGTGGAAGCCGATGCGATGACCATCCTGAACCGTGCGGCCGTGCTTCCATTTCAGCTGGATCGTCACGTGGCCAACGAAGACGTCCGGCTCAAATACCGATTTCTCGACCTGCGTCGTCCGGAGATGCAGCGCAACATGATTTTGCGCCACCGCATCACCAAAACCATGCGCGATTATCTGGATGAGCAAGGCTTTCTGGAAATTGAAACTCCCATCCTGTCCAAGAGCACTCCGGAGGGGGCGCGCGACTTCCTGGTGCCAAGCCGTCTCACCCCTGGGACTTTTTACGCTTTGCCGCAGGCTCCGCAGCAGTACAAGCAGCTGCTCATGGTGGCCGGGCTGGAGAAGTACTTTCAGGTGGCGCGCTGCTTCCGCGATGAGGACCTGCGAGCAGACCGTCAGCCGGAGTTCACGCAGATTGATATCGAGGCTTCCTTCATCACCCCGGAGGACATCTACGGCTGGGTGGAAGCCATGCTGCAACGCGTCTTCCGCGAGGCTGTCAGGAAGGAAATTGCGACTCCCTTTGAGCGCGTCACGTGGCACGATGCCATGGATCAGTACGGCTCGGACAAGCCGGATCGACGCTTCGCGATGAAGCTTATCGATTGCTCGGATATTTTTGAGAAGAGCGACTTCCGCGTCTTCTCCGGCGCAATCGCCGCGGGCGGCGTGGTGAAAGCCATCAACGCCAAGAACTTCTCCCCCTCCGTCGGGCAGGTGGATTCCCTGACGCAGACGGCTTTGGAAGCCGGCGCCAAGGGGCTCGCCTACATCAAGGTGCGCGATGTGAATGACCGCGAAGGGTGGAAGAGCCCCATCACGAAACGTCTCACGGATGCCGAGATCAACGCCCTCAAGGAACGACTCCACATCGAGGACGGCGACTGCATCTTCTTTGCTGCCGGCCCATGGGAACAAAGCTGCACCATCCTCGGCCGCGTGCGGCTCGAATGCGCGGAATACATGGAGCTGCTCAAAGACAATCACGATATCGACCTCTTCTGGGTGACCCGTTTCCCGCTTTTCGGCTGGGACGAGGAAACGCAGCGCTTCTGCGCCATCCACCACCCCTTCACACGCCCTGTGCCGGAGGACGTGGACAAGGTGCTGCGCGGCGAGATTTCCACCGACCTTTGCGCTGAAGCCTATGACATCATTCTCAACGGCAACGAGCTCGGCGGCGGCTCCATCCGTATCCACGAGCGCGACCTGCAGGACGCTACGTTCCGCGCACTCGGGCTGGATGAAGCGACGATTCAGGAGCAGTTCGGCCACCTTCTTTCCGCTTTTTCTTTCGGCGCCCCGCCGCACGGCGGTCTCGCGCTGGGACTGGACCGCGTCGTGATGTTGCTGGGCGAGTGTACCTCCATCCGCGAAGTCATTGCTTTCCCGAAGAACAACCGCGGGGCGGATCTCATGAGTGAGTCCCCCGCTCCTGCCGAACCCAATCAACTGCGCGACATCCACATCCAGGTCAAGCTCCCGGAGAAGCTTCGTCAAAAACTGGAGGCGGAAAAAGCCGCCGCTCAAAATGGCGCTCCCGATACCCCCGCCGAGGCCTGATCAAACCTGTTTGACCCAGGGCAACCGCATGGGGACATGCGCTTGCTATTGACGATGACGATCTGGAAAGAGTGCTCACTGGCTTCCCAAATCGTCAATCGAAAATCCCCTTGTGTTTCAGCTCCGCTCCCCCGCTCAGCTTTCTAACCAGTTCTGCGCACGGTTCCACTCTCCCCCGTCACTCCAGCTCCGCCTCGCCGCGCGCCTGCGCGCTAGCTTCCCAAATCGTCAATCGTAACTCGAAAATCGAAAATCGAAAATCGAAAATCCTCTTGCGTCTCAGCTCCGCTCCCCCGCCGCTTTCTAACCACCTCCGCCCGCGGTTCCACCCTCCCCCGCCGCTCACGCTCCGCCTCCCCTCGCGCCTGCGCGCTATCTTCCCAAATCGTCAATCGTAACTCAAGAATCGAAAATCCCCTTGTGTTTCAGCTCCGCTCCCCCGCCGCTTTCTAACCAGTTCTGCGCACGGTTCTACCCTCCCCCGCCGCTCACGCTCCGCCTCCCCGCGCGCCAGCGCGCTAGCTTCCCAAATCGTCAATCGAGAATCGAAAATCCCCTCGCGTCTCAGCTCCGCTCCCCCGCCGCTTTCTAACCACCTCCGCCCGCGGTTCCACTCTCCCCCGCCGCTCACGCTCCGCTCCCCCGCTCAGCTTTCTAACCAGTTCTGCGCACGGTTCCACTCTCCCCCGTCACTCCAGCTCCGCCTCCCCGCGCGCCTGCGCGCTAGCTTCCCAAATCGTAAATCGTAAATCGTAAATCGTAAATAACCAACATCTTACGCTTTATGGCGTACCGTTAATCGCCCATTGCGGGTGCTATTCCATGGAACAAATGTAGCGTTTGCCCTGGTCAATGAATATTCGTGCTTGCACTTTCGAGCAATTTCATGTATCATGAGCCGCGTCAAGCGGGGCATTAGCTCAGTTGGTAGAGCGGTTGCATCGCACGCAACAGGTCAGGAGTTCGAATCTCCTATGCTCCATGGCGCCAGGTATGTTCAGAGGACGTGCCTGGCTCTTTTTTATCGGGAAGGACGAAGGTTGACTCACGAGGCGATTTCCCATGAGCGGCGTCCATGATACGACCGCCAAGGATCAGCAATAGCGGGAGAGCACGTACTGAAGGATGCCACCGGCTCTGAAATACTCCAGCTCGATGGGGGTATCGAGACGTACGACGAGCGGCAGAGAAAACGCCGGAGCCTGCGTCGGCTGCACCTGCAGAGCAGCGGCGCTGCGCGGAGGCATATCGTTGCTCAAACCGGTGATGGAAAAGAGGGCGTCCTTCAGGTCACGAACGCGATCGTAATCCGCCGGGTTGGCGAAGACAAGCGGGAGCACCCCCATGCCGATAAGATTGGAACGATGGATGCGCTCAAAACTCTTGGCAATGACCGCCCGTACGCCGAGCAAAGAGGTTCCCTTGGCAGCCCAGTCGCGGCTGGACCCCATGCCATAGTCCGCCCCGCCGATGATGATGGTGGGCACCCCGTCGGCCTTGTAGGCCATACCGGCATCGTAGATGAATGTGGGAGCGCCCGTGGGTGCGGAGATTGCCGCGTCCGGCTCGCTTACAGGCCGCGCGCCGAAGTAGAGGGTGTACCCCCCCTCCACATCGGGAGTCATCAGGTTGCGGATGCGCACATTGGCGAAGGTGCCGCGCACCATAACCTCATCATTGCCCCGGCGCGAACCGAAGGTGTTGAAGTCGCGCTGCTGTACGCCATGCGCAGCTAGAAATTGCCCGGCGGGTCCCGTGGGCTTGATGGCTCCGGCGGGGGAAATGTGGTCGGTGGTCACGCTATCCCCAAAGATGCCGAGGGCGCGCGCACCGGTTATGTCCTTTATCTGCTGTTTTTCGCCGGTAAAGGAATCGAAGAAGGGTGGGCGATGGATGTAGGTGGAGTCCGCCTGCCAGGCAAAGGTGGCTCCCTGAGGCGGGCAAATGGCATCCCACTCAGGCGTTGGAGAACCGTAGCAAGAGAGGTACTCCTCCGGCGTGCAGGCAAGTGCGCGGGCGGCGGCAAGCTCCTGCGGCGTGGGCCAAACATCGCGCAGGTAAACAGGCTGTCCCTCCGGAGTGTGTCCCAACGGCTCGTTTTCCATATCGATATCCACCCGGCCGGCCAACGCAAAGGCCACCACCAACGGAGGCGACATGAGGAAGTTCGCCTTCACGCGCGGGTGGATGCGCGCCTCGAAATTGCGGTTGCCGGAAAGCACCGAGCAGGAGATGAACGGATGCTGTTCGAGCGCCTTTTCAATGGAACTGTTGAGCGGTCCGGAATTACCGATGCAGGTGGTGCAGCCGTAGCCGACAATGGAGAAGCCGACGGCCTCCAGAGCGGCAGTAAGCTCTGCATGCTTGAAGTACTGCGCCGCCGCGCGCGAACCCGGCGCCATGCTCGTCTTGACGTGCGCGGGCACACGCAACCCAAACGCGAGCGCCTTTTTGGCGAGAATGCCCGCGGCAAGCATGAGTCCCTCGTTGCTGGTGTTGGTGCAGCTCGTAATGGCAGCCACGAGAATCGATCCATCGCGCAGCTCCACCTCATGCTGTGCGGGAGCTTCAGGATTGCCGGCATCGCCGTGCATCTGCACCCGCACGGTCTCCGCACTTACGGGGCGACCGAAGGTATTCTCGCAGATGCTCGGAAAGCTCTGTTTCAGTTCCGCGAGCGGGATGAGATCCTGAGGGCGGCGGGGACCAGCTACGGCAGGCTGCACGCTATCCAGGTCAAGCGTCAGCGTGGCGCTGTAATCAATATCCCCGTCCTGCGGCATACCGAACATCTGCTGCGCCCGGTAATAAGCAATGTAGGTATCCACCTGCTCGCGGCTGCGCCCGGTGGACAACAGATAATCTGCGCTCACGTCATCCATGGGGAAAAAGCCCATGGTAGCGCCGTATTCCGGAGCCATATTGGCCACTGTGGCGCGATCCGGCAAAGAGAGAGCGACCGCCCCTTCTCCAAAAAACTCCACAAACTTGCCCACAACGCCATGCGCGCGCAACATCCGAGTGACGCGCAGCGCCAGATCCGTTGCCGTTACTCCGGGGCGCAATCGACCTGTCAACCGCACGCCCACAACTTCCGGCGCAAGGAAAGTAATCGGCTGGCCCAGCATGCCTGCCTCGGCCTCAATACCGCCCACTCCCCATGCCACAATCCCCAGGCCGTTGATCATGGTGGTGTGGGAATCCGTACCCACGAGCGAATCAGGGTAAAAGAGATCCCCCTGTTGCATCACCCCGCGAGCAAGGCGCTCCAGATTCACCTGGTGTACGATGCCCGTGCCGGGGGGAATCACCGAAAAAGAGTTAAAAGCTTGCTGGCCCCATTTGAGGAACTTGTAGCGTTCGGCATTGCGCTCGAATTCGCGCGTCATGTTTTTCTGCAGCGCACCGGGGAACCCCGCCCAATCCACCTGCACCGAGTGGTCCACCACCAAATCCACCGGCACGAGCGGCTCCATCTTCCCGGCCTCCTTGCCGCGCGCTTGCACGGCATCCCGCATGGCTGCCAAATCCACCAGCAACGGCACACCCGTCAAATCCTGCAATATGATGCGCGCCACCGTAAAGGGCACCTCAAAGTCCGCCTTTTCTCCAGCCTTCCAACCCGCAAGCTTCTCGACATCCTCCTGCGTCACCCGCAATCCGTCGCAATTGCGCAGCACACTCTCCAGCACGATACGCAACGATATCGGCATGCGACGTATGCCGGGGAACCCCTGCTCCGTCAGAGCCGGTAGTGAATAAAAGCGCGCCTTCTTGCCTTCTCCCGTCGTAAATGTGCGTATCGTGTCCATACTGCGTTCTGAGCTCGCGCACAGTGTACTCTTATCTTCGGTAAATGCAAGGAGAAAAAACGCAGAGCCGCGCAAAAGCACACGTGTCCCCCAAAAATATTCTCCGGGCTCATTGAACCCATTTCCCTTGCGTTTTCTATGGACGAAAGAAGGAAGCCAGCGAGACAGCAAACCATGGACGATTCAGCAAGGCCGTGAAAGCCTCCGAGGGCGCGCAGGAGGATTGGACAAAAGCGCAGCTTTTGCCTCGCAGAGGCGAAAACGCGTGGGGCGAGTTTGAGGCAAGAGTCGTGAGGCGGCTCCGAAGCAAGCGCCGATGGGGCGGCGCTGAGTCAACCCGGCATGGCATCACTCCGGATGCTTTCCCTTGATCATCGCATCTCGTCTCCAAAAATTCCGCTTCCTTTTGCTTCGCACCCCGCGCGCCGGCGCGCTGATATTCAAATCGTGGTTCGTAAATCGTAATTCGCAAATAATCAATTCTTTATGCTGTATGATGTGCCGTTAACAACTTACGGGGATGGCTTTTTCTTGGGACAAATGTGCATTTGCCCCGGTGTTTGCCGCGGGGGCTGTTTTTAGGCTCGCACTGGGGAGAAGAGTGTGCTATCATTTTCTGCGAGCTTATGAAGACCATTCGATGCCACTTGTTGATGCTCGCGGCGCTTGTTCTGCTGCTCAGCGCATGCCAACAGAAGCCATATCCCATTTTCTTCCTTTCAGAGGCCAGGAGCACCGAGGGCAGCACGTCCAAGTTCCTGCTGATGTACAACGGGCGCCCGTACACGCGCATGCCCATCGTCACGCACAAGAATTTCAAATCCTACCATTCTTTCATGAACATGCAGGACGGCAGTTACGGGATCGTGCTGACGCTGAAGGACGAGCTGGTCAACCGCCTGTACAGCGTATCTCTGGAGAAAGAGGGTATGCTTATCTTGCCGGTGGTAAACGGGCTGGCTTTCCAACCCGTGCGCATTGACAGACCCATTACCGATGGCAAGCTGGTGATATGGGGCGGACTGAATGGCTATGACCTGAAGGAAATTGCGCGCGACATTCCGCCGGAAAATGAGGAAATGGAAAAGAAACGCTTTATGAAGAAAAACCCGCGCCCCCTGCCCAAGATAGACCCGACGAAACAAAAAGGGAAAAGGGACTACACCGGACGAGCGATCGGCGAAATCTTTTCAAGCGGAGCGCGATGAGGCGGCCTTTCCAGAAATCAATTACCCTGCTGCTGTGCGGAGCCGCGCTTGGGCAAGCGCAGATGACGCCGCCCGATCGCGCGGATCTGGTGTACCGCTTTCCCACTGCCAACCGACACATCATCTCCGGCCGAGGGGAAAATTTTTACATGTACTGCGACCGCAACTTTGAAGGCGAAAAGAGCAAACCCTGGCAGGCCGGAGGATACGGCATGGTACGCAATCCCTTCCGCGCCTCAGATGGGAGCGTGATGTTTTCGCGCATTCACGAGGGAGCGGACATCAAGCCCATGCAGCGCGATGCGGCTGGAGAACCGCTCGACCTCATTCACCCCGTTGCTCCCGGCGTTGTGTCTTATGTCAACGCAAACCCCGGTCTGAGCAACTACGGTCGCTATGTGGTGGTGAGCCACCGCGTCCCCGAAGGCGTCATTTACAGCCTCTACGCCCACCTGGCCCGTGTGGACTGCCAAATCGGCCAGCGCGTGGGGACTGGCAACGTGATCGGAAAAATGGGCCACAGCGGTGTGGGCATCAACCGTGAGCGCTCCCACGTGCACTTGGAAATCGGGCTGATGCTGCACTCGCACTACGACCAGTTCTGCCCGCCTACCAACAAGCATGGCATCTACAACGGGCTCAACCTGGCGGGCATTGACCCCGTACCCGTTCTGCGCGCCTGTGCGCAAGGGCAACCGCTCTCCCTGCGCAAACATTGGATGAGCCTGAAGGAGCATTACCGCGTGCGCGTGCCCTACCACGGGGAGAAGGTAGACATACTGCGCAGACACCCATTTTTGCTGCGCAGGCCCATAACGCCGGACACCCGGTCGCTGGATGTAGCTTTCAGTGCGGAAGGAATTCCTCTTGGCTTCTACCCGGCAACGCAATCTGTCTCCGCACCGACAGTCATCAGCTGCATTTCCGTGCCCACGCTTCAGCAAAACGTAACCGTCAATCGTGTGAAAAACAGCAGTAAGGATGCTGCGCTTACCGCTTCCGGTCTGCGCTACATTCAACACATTTTCCAACAAAAAAAGCCCGCGCCGGACACCCATGCTCTCCCTGCGAGCGAAGGAATGCCCGCTCCCAAAAAGTAGCCCCCGTTCCATGCTCTCCAAAACCGCCATTCCCATGCTTTCACTCATCCTCGCTATTGCAGCCGGGACGGGACAGGCGGACAATCAGGCAGAACAACTGCTGCGCGCAGGAAAACCGATTCAGGCCTGGCAGCTGCTGCGCAGAGACAAGCAGGGGCTGAAGGACGAGGAAGCAGCCTACTGGAAGGGGCGCGCCCTCCTGGGAATGGGGCGTCTGACCGAGGCCGCTGAACTGTTGGAGCAAGTGCCTGCCGGGCATCCTCTGTACCCTTACGCGGCACGAGGGCTTCTCTACTGCGCCAAGCACAGCCCGGAGATTAGCTGCACCGATATGATAGAACGGCTCACCCATTCTCAGGACGAACACATCCGGGCGCTTGCCTCAGCGGCACTTGCCGATCAGCAACTATCTGCGCGTGACGCCTCCGCCGACACCTCCGCCTACTCCGCGCTGCAGAAAATGGCTCAAAAAAACACAAAACTTCAATCTATCGTCAAGCTGCTGGGGCTGCCCCTGCGGCGCAAGATGAGTGATTTTGCCGGCGGCATTGAATACGCTCGTGAGCTGGAAAATGACAGCACGCTGGACACGACGGCCCGCCACTTTGCACGATTGGAGCTTGCCGAGTTGTACTACGCGAAAGAAAGCGCCCAGCCCCACAGCGATCCCATCGATGAAGAAACGGATGACGAACAGGACGCCGCCGGCCTGGGCGAAGAAACCCTGCTGCAATTTATTACGGCCAATCCGGAATCACCGTTGCTTCAAGCGGCGTTTTGCCGACTGCATCAGCACGAAGAGGGCCAGCAAAGCTCCTACACTCGCAGCAAACTCCATGAATGGGCCGAGGACACTGCGCACGCGCAGCGCGCTGCTTTCGCCCTGATCCTGCTCATGGATGAAGCCACTGCCCGTGGCGCAGATACTGCGGCGCTGGCCAACCGCGCCGTTGCAGACTTGCCCGGGGAACCGCTTACGCGCACCATCCTGCAGGAGCACACCCGCCGACTGATCCTGCGCGGCGACATGAACCAGGCGGAGCTCTACACCAGACTGCTCGAATCCTTTCCTTCGGCATCCGAAGATGCGGACTCGCTTTTTTTACGCGCCATGGTCTCACAGGATGAACCGGCAAAAGCCGCCGAAATCTTCACGAATTGTGCGGAAATTGCTCCGGATCGTCTGCGAATCCTCGCGCTGGTCAACGCCATGATTTGTCACATGCGCAACGGCGACCAGGCAGCCGCCGAAAAACTTATACGCGCTGCACAAAACGCCCCGGCACGCCGGGCGCTGCTACTCGCCCATGCGCAAATGCTGTCGGCAGATCGGGCCGAACAAGCGGATGCGGAATTGCGGGAGGTGATGCGTCTGCAGCCTTCCAAACTCCAGGCCGTGCGCGCCAGAGTTTGCCTGCTTCGACTTCACCCTCCTGCCGATCCTCTGCAGCACCTTTACAACACTCCTGGCTTCTCCAGCGAGGAGCGCGCCGCCTGGTCTGATGAGGATGAGCTGCTCTACGCGGCGATTCTTGAGAAAGCCGCAGACAACGCCAACCCGCCGAATGAGGAAAACACGCTGATCCTGTTGCGCCGCCTCTGCGAGCAAGCCTCATCTCAACCGCGTAAGGTCGCCCTCTCCCAGCGCTTGGCGGATCGTCTGTCACGCATTGATCGGCACGCGGAAGCGCGAGACGTGCTGCTGGCACTTGCGGGGAACCTGCCTTCGGGAGAGCAAAAAGCTTCCGCACTGCTTCATGCCGGCAAGGAATGCGTCGCTTGTGCAACCCTTCCCTCGCTGCAACACGCCGTCAAACTCTACGCAGAATGCGCACGAATGGGAACTGCGCTGGCGCCGGTTGCCGTCATTGAACAGGCGTCCGTTCTCACGCGCATCGGTCGCCACCCTGAGGCGCTCGATCTGCTGGAGTCTCTTCCCGAGACCAGATTGAGCCCGGAGCTGCGCGCACACCGTCTCACCATTCTGGCGGATGCTTACGCCGCCACGGGTGATCAGGCGGGCATCGACCGCGCGCTCGCAACAAGCTCAGCCATTCTGGATATCCCCGATTTGCCGCATGTGTGGTTTGAACGTGCACGTCTGCAGCACGCGGCCCACGCCGCACGCGCCCGGCTCAACGATGTTGCTCTGCAGGACTATCTGCACGTGGTGAAGGAGCACGACAAAGAAGTCTCTCCGCCGGGGAATGCGTGTGATTTCTTCTATTATTACGCCGGCGCAGGCGCGGTGCACCGTCTTACCTGCCTGAACCGCTTCAGCGAGGCTGCGCAACTGGCCGAGCATATCGCCGCATGGTCCGGCTCACCGGCTTCCGATGCCCCGCGCGATCCCAAGAAGGCGGAAGCCTTTCTCGACTGGGCCCGCGCCATACGCAGCACCCATTTTCTGCCCGGCGATATCCTCTCCGGGGCACAGCGCGAAACCCCAAGGCAACCGCATTAGGAAATGCGGTTGCTATTTGCGATTTTTGGAACACTATTTGCTATTTATTGATGATGTGCGCTTTGCGAAGTTTTTTTTGAATCATGAATGTCCGTAAAATGGGTCTTGAGAGCCATCAGCGTGATGACCGCTTGTCGTCATGATTTTTGATGCGCATCAACGGTGATATCCGGCAACACGGTTGTCTCGCGCGAAACTCCGCAGGGCTTGACGACGCAGCTCAGCGAATCTCGCACCACACTGCGCGATGGTCGCTGGCCTCACCGGCAGCCTCGCCGGTTACAATTCCCATGCCGGTCTTTTTCCCCATGCGCCGCGAGAGTACGGCGTTGACGTACATTTGATCGTAAGCGTTGTACTGGTCGCCCTTCTTATAGTAAATGGTCCAGCTCTCACCGCGGTCATCGCGCGGGGAAAGGCGTCGCAGAGCGCTGGCACGCGTTCTCCCCTGCGTGAGGATGGTGAGGGAGGACTCATCCGGAGCGGCATTCCAATCGCCATATACGAGAATGGGCATCTGCGGCATCGCCCGTGTGGCATTCAAGACATGAGTAGCCAATGTGCGCGCCTCGCGACTGCGCAGCAGATCCGCCGCTATCGGATCGTCCGTTCGCTTCGACTTCAGGTGCGCTCCCATGATGCGAAAATGCCTTCCATCCGGCAATTTGACAAGCACGTCCAAAATTCCGCGCAGCATACGCCTCGCTGTTCCACCCTCCAGCAGACACTCTGCAACGGAGTAATCCTTGACAATGGGATAGCGCGAGAGGATGGCCAGAGCACGATCTTCTCCCCATCTCTCCAGCACTCTGGTGTACGGATAATGCAGGCCGCGGCTCGCCAGGCGTCGCACCAGATCTTGCAAAGCCGCCTGCCCCCCAATCTCCACCAGTCCCACAATCTCCGGCTTAGCGGAAGCAATCACGCTCGCCACGGCTTCACGCTTGCGAACGGGTTTCATGGCGCGAAAGTGCTGGGAGCGAGGCTTGTCCCCCGGTACAAAATAATTTTGCGTGTTAAGCATGAGAAACCGAACCGGCGGACCGGCTTTCGGCACGGCAAAAGATGATCCCTCTCCTTCAACTTCAACCGGCGCGGACAAAGCAACCGCCTGCGGCGCCTCAACAGCATAAACCTCTTGTGCCGAAGGCGCAAAGTACAAGTAGAGCAAAATACTGATGAGTACGGACAGCAAAACGAGCAGAAAATCACTGCGCCGCATCAGTCTCTGAAAAAAGGTCTTCATCCCTCAATCCCTCCGTGCAAGCCATTCTGCCACCTGCGGCGCAGCGTAGGTGAGAATCATGTCGGCTCCAGCGCGGCGGATGCTTACGAGAGCCTCCAGGGTGGCTGCCTTTTCATCCAACCAGCCGGACGCTGCAGCGGATTTAAGCATCAAATATTCCCCGCTCACGTGGTATGCTGCGATGGGCAGTTTCGTCTGTCCCCGCATTGCCGCAATCACATCCAAGTAATACGTGGCAGGCTTCACCATCAAAATATCTGCCCCCTCTTGCTCATCCAGCGCCGCCTCTCGCAACGCTTCACGTGCATTGGCCGGATCCATCTGGTAGCCTTTTTTATCCCCCGCCTTAGGAGCGCTTCCCAAAGCGCCACGAAAGGGGCCGTACAAAGCCGATGCGTACTTGGAAGTGTAGCTCATGATGGACACCTGCGTGTACCCTCGTTCATCCAGGGCTGAGCGCAGAGCTGCAACCCGCCCGTCCATCATATCGCTCGGAGAAATAAGGTCCGCCCCGGCCTCAGCGTGGCTGAGCGCCTGCTGCACCAAAGCCTCCACAGTCTCATCGTTGAGCACCTCCACCCCGCCACCCGGAAGCTCGCGCACAATGCCGTCCTGCCCATAAGAGCTGTACGGGTCAAGCGCCACATCCGTCATCACCAACAGACCGGGCAGCTCGGCCTTCAGGGCTCGGATAGCGCGTTGCACGATACCCTGTGGATTGTGCGCTTCCGCGCCGTCCGGCGTTTTGAGCCTTTCCGGCACCACGCCGAAGAGATCGACACATGGTATGCCCAACCCGTGCAAACGGCGGCACTCACGCACGAGACCGGACACGCTCCAACGGGTGCAACCCGGCAGCGATTCTATCGGCTCGTCCTCCTCCCCCATTTGCACAAACATGGGACAGATCAGATCCGCTGCACTGAGCGTGGTTTCTCTCACCAAACCGCGCATGGCCTCATTTTTTCTGTTTCGGCGAGGTCGTATCGGTAATTTCATCATAACAAGTTAAACTGGGACGGCGTGGGACCGGGCTGGTTTGACGTCCCCGCCCGCGGGCGATTCTACCATATCCCTCTCCCTGATGCCAGCCGAAACTTTGCGCCGCCACGGCAAACCCATATTTGCCCCAAGAAAAAGCAATCCCCAATAAGTTGTCAACGGCATATCATACGTCATAACCATTTGGTTATTTACGATTTACGAATTACGAATCACGATTTGAAAAGATAGCGAGCCGGAGGCTCGGGAAATGCGGAGCGTGAGCAGCGGGGGGAGGGCGGAACTGCGCGCAGAACTGGTTAGAAAGCTGAGTGGGGGAACGAAGCTGAAACACAAGGGGATTTTCGAGTTTCGAGTTACGATTGACGATTTGGAGAGCCAGCGCGCACTCTTTCCAAATCGTCAGTCGTTAATCGAAAATTATCAATGGGTTATTCTTCGTTATGCGACGATAATCGCCTGCTGGGGATGCTTTTTCCTGGAACAAATGTGGTTAGTACACGTTAAAGGCTTGCATCATGAAGGAATCAGGCGTATAATGTTGCTGCCTTTGTGTGTGAAGAACGTGCTGAGGCGGTGGGTGTGTGCCCACCTGACCAAGGGAAGCAATCGTCGGCTTCGGTTTCCTGCGGTGCAGAATGGAGCCGACATAAGACGAATACGAAAAGAAAATGAGTATATACAAAGTTGAGTGCGCCGTGGGCGCCAATCCCATCACTATTGAAACAGGTAAAATTGCGAGATTGGCAGATGGCGCCGTCACCGTACGATGCGGGGATACCGTGGTGCTGGTAACTGTCGTAAGCGCGACAAAGATCAAGGAAGGGCAGACCTTCTTCCCGCTCTCGGTCGAATACAAAGAAAAAGCTGCGGCCGCAGGGCTTTTCCCCGGCGGGTACTTCAAACGCGAAGGACGTCCAACGGAAAAAGAAATCCTGACCTGCCGCATGACCGATCGGCCTCTTCGTCCGATGTTCCCGAAGGGGTACTTTTACGACACGCAGGTGATTTCACTGCTGATGGCAGCCGATGGCGAGAATGAACCGGATATCCTGAGTATCAACGGAGCCTCTGCCGCGTGCGTGATCTCGGATCTTCCTTTTGCCGAACCTGTTGGCGCCGTGCGCGTGGGGCGGATCAATGGCGAATTTGTCATCAATCCCACCAACAAGCAACGTCTGGAGTCCGACCTGGATCTCGTGTACGCCGGTTCCAAAGACCAGGTGATCATGATTGAGGGTTCTGCCAAAGAGTTGCCCGAGGAGGATTTCATTCGGGCTCTCCATGTAGCCCAGGAGAATGTGGCTAAGATCTGCGCCGCGCAGGAAGAGCTGCGCGCCCAATGCGGCAAGCCCACCCGCGAGTATGAGCTCACCGTGGCCAAGCCCGAGCTGCTCGAAATCGGCTACCAGATTGCCGGCGATCGCATTGAGGAAGCCATTTATGCCCCCAATAAGATTCAGCGCCAAAAGCAAGTAGGCGCCCTGCGCGACGAGGTGGAAGCCGCCATTAAGCAAGCCCACCCGGAAGCTACCGACTTTGACGTGGAACAGGTCTTTGAGTACATTCAGAAAAAGGCTTTCCGCATCTCCATTATGGAGCATGACAGACGTGCTGACGGCCGCGGCATCAAGCAGCTTCGCCCGCTCAAGGCAGAGGTTAATGTGCTGCCCAATGTCGTGCATGGTTCCGCTCTCTTCTCGCGCGGCGAAACCATGTCGCTCTGCCTGGCAACTCTTGCTCCGCTGGAAGAAAAGCAATATCTGGACAACTACACCGGCTCGGTGGACGAAAAACGCTTCATCCTGCACTACAACTTCCCACCCTTCACCGTGGGTGAAACCGGACGCTTCGGCGGACAAAACCGCCGCGAAATCGGTCATGGCGCCCTGGCTGAACGCTCGATCGCCCCAGTGATTCCTGCTGAGGATCAATTCCCCTACGCCATCCGGGTTTCCTCCGAAATTATGGAATCCAACGGCTCTACCTCCATGGCCTCCGTATGCGCCGGCACCATGTCCCTGCTTGCAGCAGGCGTGCCGCTCAAACGCCCTGTATCCGGCATTTCCGTCGGCCTTGTGACCGAGTTTGAAAACCCCGGCGACCGCGTGCCAAAGCGTTATAAGACACTGTTGGACATCATTGGTTCAGAGGACTTTTACGGCGACATGGATTTCAAGCTCTGCGGTTCGGCAGAAGGCGTGACGGGCTACCAGCTGGATCTGAAGCTCCCGGGCATTCCGCTGGAGATTCTGGAGGACGCCATTCATCTGGCCAAACAGGGGCGTATGCAGGTGCTCGACACCATGTGCGATGCAATTCCTGCGCCGCAGCCGCTCAGTCCGAAGGCTCCGCGCATTGCGACCACCACCATTCCCGAAGATCGCATTGGAGAGCTTATTGGTCCCGGCGGCAAGAACATCAAAGCCCTGCAAGCTGAAACCTGCACGGATATCAACATTGAGGAAGACGGCACCGTACGCATCTATGGCAGCCGCCAGGAAGGCGTGGAACGCGCCCTCTTCCTCATCGGTCGTATGTTCAAGGAAATCGAAGTTGGCGAAATCTACGAAGGCAAAATCGTATCCACCAAAGAATTCGGGGCCTTCATGGAGGTTCTCCCCGGCAAGGACGGTCTTATCCACATTTCTGAGCTTGCCGAAGGGCGTACTCAGAAAACGGAAGATGTTGTCAAGGTCGGTGATATCGTCACAGCCAAGTGCATCGGCATTGACGACAAAGGCCGCGTAAAGATGTCCATGCGCGCGGCGGCTCGCGACCGTAGAGCCAGGGAAGCTGCCGACCAGGCCTGAGCCTGCTTTTTCACCCTGAAAGATTGAAGCGCCGCTCACTCGCCACGGGTGAGCGGTCTTTCTCTTTCTTTTTGTAAAAAATAAAAAAAATGTTCGCCAATGTGTATTTTTTGATTGCAGAGCGGCTTGTTCTGGTGTAAAAAGGATAGCGTACAGCTCCCAACTACACCAGCTATGTGGAAATATATCGTCATAGTCTCTCTCGTACTGCTTGCTGCGGGCTCTTTCGTCTTTTACAAAACTCACCAGGGACTCGTCTCTGCCAACGGTGAGGTGGCGGCTCTGCAAGCCCAGTATGATAATGCCATAGCAAAGAACAAAGAAATCTTTACCGATGAGAGCATTGACGCCTACGCTCGCATGCGCGGCGAGTGGCTCGTCAAGTGCAAAGCTGACGCTGAACAACAGGAGGCCAAGTTCCGCGAAGAAGACGTCACCTACACCACCGAGATTCAGCGGCTTGAGGCTGAGTTCAAGAGCATGGGCGGCGCCATTGACGAATTTAACGAGAAAAAGCAAAGTATGCTGGATACTCTCGTGAATGACGAGGTGTTCCAGAAAGCTCTCTCTGATTTGCGGGAACGCGGCGATGTGGAAGTGGCCGACATGGATGCCTCCGATCCGGACGTGCTCAGCAACATCGCCAGTAATATCAATTTACTGAAAGCCAAACGTGAGGAGATCGCCGGCGAAATCGCCAAGGATGAATCCTCCATTCAAGCTCTTCAAAGCCGCAAAGACAGCTTGAACGAGGCCATCAAAAGCGAGGACGCTTTGGCGCGTGAACGGCAGGCCCGCGTGTCGCCCGAGACTCTCGACTGCAGCGTGGTGATCGCTGACCCGTCTTGGGATTACGTGATTGTGGACGCCGGTGTGGATGAAGGCGTTATCATCGGTTCGCACCTCGCCGTTATGCGCGACGAGCGTAAAATTTGCGAATTGAACGTGACACTGGTGGAGAGCAACCGTTCGAGCTGCGACATCATCATGAATACCCTGCTTGCCGGAGAGTCGGTTGAGCCCGGCGACCGTGTTGTCTCCGTGCGTCCGGTGAAGAAAGACTGAACACGATACCCTTTTCTACTATGAAAATCGTTACCTACATCCTGCTCAGCTGCGTAGTTGTACTGGGACTTGTCGGCTACTACTACGCATCCAGCCAAGATACAACCATGCGCATGCTGGTAGGGGCCCGCACCGGCTTCACCTCGGAGCCGGCCGGTATGGTTCTTACCAACAAAAACCTCGTCACGGAGGCTGCCACGATTGCCAAGACCCGGAGTGATGCGCTGAAAGCGAACAAGTCACGCCAGGCGGAGGCTCTCAATGCTGTTGAAAAGTTGGATGACGCCCGCCGCGCCGCCGAAAACCATAAGGCCGAAATGGAGCGTATGATTGCGCGTAATGAAGAGGCCGCCCAACACCAGGACGAACTCGAGCAACAAAAGAACGAGCTCTCTGCCCAGCTCCAGAGTATCCCCGGTCTGGAAAATGCAGACACGGAGAACGCTGCCGACACGCTTCACAGCTATGTGCAGGAGAATTCTGAAGCCATTGCCAAGCTTGACGAGCAGAGCAAGAAACTTGTCGCTCAACGCGAGGAGCTCAACAAAGAAGTGAGTCAAGCTACCGTGGACCTCAATGCCAAGAAAGAACAGAATGTCAAGTTCATGGAAACTTACCGCAACAACGGCCTTGAATATACCATTGCTGCGGTCAATCCGCAGTGGCATTTCGTCGTCTTCAATGCCGGTGAAGACAGCGGCTTTTACCCGGGGGACACAACCCCACTGCTCGTGCAACGCAATGGTATTGCCATCGCCACGCTGCGTATTGTGAGCGTAAGCGGCGGTCAGGTGGTAGCCGAGTACGATGAGGAGAAGCTGCCCCGTGGAGTCATGCTTGAGGTGGGCGACTTGGTTCTCCGCAAGGTTCCGATGGGTTCCTGATATTCTTGAACGTTGCGTGCGATGATTCACCGGGAAAGAGCTTTGGGAACATTTCTGGTCGCGGTGGTGACACTGGGATGCCCGCCCGCTTGCCAGCGTGCCGTGCCTCCTGTGCCCCCCACCAACCGAACGGTCGTGCAGCCCAAAGGCAGCACCGATGTCATGAAATCCTGGAACCGCACCACGCGCCAGGAAGGTGAGGCTATCCTCGGTCCTCTGAGCAATTCCCGACGGTAGCATCCCCTTTTGGATCTGATTGTCTCTTCCCCGCCATGCGTATTACGCAACGTGCCGCGCTGGTCGCAGCCGAATTGGATCGCGCTTTTCCGGAACCTCAGGTGCCGCTCAAGCACAGGGATGCCTTCACCTTGCTTGTGGCCGTGATGCTTTCCGCGCGCTGCACAGATGCTCGCGTGAACAAGATAACGCCCGCTCTCTTTGAAGTAGCGGGCAATCCGCAGGCAATGGCCGCCATGGAACCGCATGAACTGCGTCCCTTTATTGCCACATGCGGTCTGGCGGATTCCAAAGCCCTTCATCTCGTTCAGACAGCACGTATCCTCACCGAACGTTATGGCTGCCAAGTGCCGAAATCCTTTGAAGAACTGGAGGCTCTGCCAGGCGTGGGCCATAAAACTGCAAGCGTTGTCATGAACCAGGCATTCGGTTTCCCTGCTTTCCCGGTGGATACGCATATCTTCCGCCTGGCTCGGCTCTGGGCGTTGAGCAGCGGTCATACCGTGCAGCGTGTTGAGACTGATCTCAAACGCCTCTACCCGCAGGATGCGTGGGGCAAGCTGCACCTCCAATTCATCCTCTGGGGACGAAGTTTTTGTCCGGCACGCGGCTGCAATCCCTGCTGCGCCATTTGCGCCCGGTTGCGCCGCTGAACATTTCTGCGTCGGGCGCCCGTGCGCGCGGGTACTTTCGGTGTCAGGGCCAATGCATAAGAAAATGCGTTGGCCCCACATTTGTCCCCCAAAAAACACGAACCATTTACAGTTTTGGAACGGTTGTTTTGGCGTCGATTTCCGGGCAAATGCACTGGGATGAAATGGAAAAATAGAGCAAACTTCCCAACGGGCCGCTCTCGCCTCGGTGCGCTCACTTTGCACGGCTGTCTATTTTAAATCGCTAATTGTAAATTATTTAAATTGTCTTAAAGAAACTTTATCGGGACAAATGCGCGCTTGCCCTGCTTTCAACGTGTTTTTGCTTGACCTTTGCGGCAAAAAGTTGTTTCATAAGTGCCCGACAAACAGCAAGACTATGCTCGTATCGCAGCTCAAGTCGAAAATTCACCGAGCCAAGGTGACTCGCGGGGATGTAGCCTACGAGGGCAGTATTGAGATCCCGCAGGACCTTGTCGAAGCCGCCGGTCTCTGGCCCGGCGAAAAAGTGCTCGTAGCCTCGGTGACCACCGGTCATCGCTTTGAAACCTACGTTCTTGTCGGGCCTCCAGGAACCGGTCAAATCATCATCAACGGCGGTGCTGCTCACCTTGTCAAGGCCGGTGAACGCGTGGTCATCATGAGCTTTGCGCTGGACGACAAGCCGATTACTCCGAAGCGCATCGTCTGCAATGAACTCAACGAAATTATCTCCTGACAACCTCCGCTCTTTACAACCCTGCTCTCTTCCGCTACAATCCCTCCGCCATGTTTCTGCAATCTTCCATCTACATTGTATTTGCCCTGCTGCTTATTGTGAGCGCGCTGCTGCTGCTCGTCGTGCTCATGCAGCGCCCGAAGCAGGAAGGACTCGGCGCAGCGTTCGGCGCTCAAATGACGGACCAGGCTTTTGGTGCGCAGACCACTGACGTGCTCAAGAAAGGGACGGTCTTTTTCGGGACGCTTTTCATGATTCTCTGTTTCGTGCTGGCGGTGCTCATGAACGCGCAGTACAAGCGCAGCCACCCTACAGATTTGACGGATGACAAAGCCCCGGCAACTCAGCAACCCGTCGCGCCGATTCCGGAACAGCCTGCCTCACAACCTGCCGAACCGGCTGCGGAATCCCCCGAGCCGCCCGCAGAAGAAGCTCCGGCGGAGGCTCAGTAATTTTCAATCGTCTTCTCCGACTGATCATGGACAAGTTAATGGATCAGCTGCTGCTCAAGGTACATGAGCAAGACTTTCCTGCTGTCGATTGGGAACAAGCTCTGCGTTCTCTTGTACACACGGCCGCCATTCAGTTTAACGAAAGTCACAACGAGGATGAGATCATCACCGATGCTATGGATCGGGAGCAGGTGGAATCCACCTACATCGGTCTCGGTCTGGCTGTGCCTCATGCCCGAGTGCAAGGACTTCAGCGTACGGGGGTCTATGTAGCCTTCAGTCGAACCGGCATCCCTTGGCCCACAGCGGAAGCACACCTCATCGTCCTGCTTATTGTCCCGTGGGAAAATCCGGAGGTGCACCTGCAGCTACTCTCCCGCATTGTGCGCTGGCGAAAGAGCCTGACCGAAGCTGAGCTGTGCGCTCTGGCCGAATCCCCGGAAAAGCTGGAAGCAACCCTCAGCGCCGAGCTGGAGGTGTAGTTCTTTTCCTCTTTTTCACGCGCCGATTGCCACTCGCTGCGCCGCCAGTATGCGCTGAATGCCACTGTGCGCCAGCGCCAGCATTTGCGTCAGTTCCTCCGGCGTGAATGTCGCCTCTTCTCCGCTGCCTTGCAGCTCCACATATTCCCCTCGCTCCGTGAGAACTACATTCATGTCCACCTCGGCTGCGCAATCTTCCTCATAACACAGGTCCAGCAACGCCCCGCCGCTCACCTTCCCCACGGAAACCGCCGATACGAGTTGACGCATAGGATTACGCGCAAGCGTTCCCTCCTGCACCATGCGCCGAAAAGCCAGCTGCAACGCCACAGCAGAACCGCTGATGCTCGCCGTGCGGGTGCCTCCATCCGCCTGCAAAACATCACAATCCACCCACACGGTGCGCGCGCCAAGCGCCTCTAAATCTACGACGGCGCGCAACGAGCGGCCAATAAGCCGTTGGATCTCCACCGCGCGTCCATCTACCTTGCCACCAGTGCTGCGTCTTTTGCGTACGGGGGTGCAGTACGGAAGCATGGAATACTCCGCCGTCAACCAACCGCCGCTCATATCCCGTGCTTTCATCCACCCGGGGACGTCCTCCTCCACTGATACGGCGCATATCACCTGCGTCCTGCCGAAACTCACCAGCACCGAGCCCAAAGCCTGAGGCGCAACCCCCGGGCGGAATACGAGGGTGCGCATTTCGTCTGCTCTTCTTCCATCATTGCGTGTCTTTGCCATACTCTTTCCACCCTACCACACTCACGCCTGATATGTCAAGTGGCAATCTTGCACTTTTCAGAGCAAGCGCGCATCCGTCCCAATAAAGCTGTTCAAAACTCATGCAACCCATTTACAATTTATGGTTTACGATAAACGATTTACAAAGTGAGCGCACCGAGGCGCGAGCTGGCGCTTGGAAATTTTTTTCTACTTTCTCACTCTCGTCTTCGAAAATTCTGCTTCGCAAAAGCTTGCCTCAAGCTCGCCTCACGAGCTTTCGCAACCCCGGACGCCAGCGTGCACTCTTCCCAAATCGCCATTCGAAAATCGAAAATCTGCTTGTGCTTCAGCTCCGCTTCCTCGCCAAGCTTTCTCATTAGTCTTGCGCGCGGTTTCTCTCTTTCCCGTCGCTCACGCTCCGCAGCTTCGCGCGTCAGCGCGCAAATTCTCCAAATCGTCATTCGAAAATCGAAAATTACAAAGGGCTCATGCTCCATGATGCGACGATAACCGCCTGTTGGGATTGCTATTTCCTGGGACGGATGTGGTTTGCCCCACACGTGTCCCAATAAAATATTCTCCGGGTTCATTGAACCCATTTCCCATGCGTTTTCTTCGGACGAAAATGGCAGAGCGCTTCGCCTCCCCGCGCGCCAGCGCGCAAATTTCCCAAATCGAAAATCAAAAATCGTAACTCGAAAATCCCCTTGTGTTTCAGCTTCGCTCCCCCACTCAGCTTTCTCATTAGTCTTGCGCGTGGTTCCGCCCTTCCCCGTCGCTACCGCTCCGCATTTCCCGAGCCTCCGGCTCGCTAGCTTTTCAAATCGAAATCGTCAATCGTCAATCGTCATTCGTAAATAACCAATGGCTTATGCTTCATGATGTGCCGTTAACGACCTGTCGGGGGTGCTTTTTCTTGGGACACGTGTGGGTTTGCCCTGCTACACCCACAGTCTTCCCTTGCCATGTGGGGTAATTGGTGCTATGATACGCGCACGTTATGGCTCTTCCCGAAAATCATCAACCAGCTTTCGATTTTAAAATCCAGAGTTCCGAAGTCAAACAAAAGGGACAAGGGGTTCTCTTTTACGTGCTTCCGCCGCTCGTGGTGGCCGCTGTCTTTGCGTATTGCCATTTGGACAGCCAGAAGGCGGAACCCGCCCACTCCGCAGCCGTAAAACGCGTTAAAGCCAAGCCGGTGTACTCCACCACGGCTCAATTTATAGAGGATGATGAGGAGGACGCGAGTGATGAGTAAAAACATGCCAACACCCATCACCATGCAGTCTGACGGCCTCGTTGTGCCGCCTCACCCCACCATCCCGCATATCATCGGGGATGGGTCTGGTCCGGATATCTGGCGCGCCTCGCAACCGGTAATTGATGCTGTCGTACGCTCAGCGTACGCCGATGCACGCAGCATCGAATGGCTGGAGGTACTCGCCGGGCAGAAAGCGTACGACACCACGGGCAATTGGCTGCCGGAGGAGACGATGGAAGCCTTCCGAGATTTTCTGGTGGGTATCAAAGGCCCGCTCACTACACCCGTGGGCGGCGGCATACGATCGCTGAATGTCGCACTGCGCCAGGGTCTGGATCTCTACTGCTGCGTGCGACCGGTGCGTTCTTTTGAGGGACTGGTAACCCCCGTTAAACACCCCGAGCTGGTGGACATGGTCATCTTCCGTGAAAACACGGAGGATATTTATGCGGGTATTGAGTTTGCCGCTGGCACCGCCGAAGCGCAAGCCCTGCGCGATTGGCTGTGCTCCACTTTCCCGGAACGCGCCGCCAAAGTCCGCTTCCCGCAAACGAGCGGCTTCGGCATTAAGCCCGTCTCGCGCGAGGGGACTGAACGCCTCGTACAGGCCGCCATTCAGTACGCCATCGACCATCACCGACCCAGCGTCACGCTGGTGCATAAGGGCAATATCATGAAGTTCACCGAAGGCGCTTTCCGTGACTGGGGCTACGCGCTTGCTGAGCGAGAATTCGGAGCCACGCCCTGTGGCAAGGCCTCATGGCGCCAGCTCCCTTGCGGCATCATCATCAAGGACTGCATTTGCGATGCATTTTTGCAGGAAATTCTGCTGCATCCGGCAGAACATTCCGTGGTTGCTACGCTCAATCTGAACGGAGATTACTGTTCTGATGCCCTCGCGGCGCAAGTGGGCGGCATCGGTATCTCCCCCGGCGCCAACATCAATTACCACACAGGCCACGCTGTCTTTGAAGCCACGCATGGTACCGCTCCTGCGTTGGCGAATCAGAACAAGGTGAACCCATGTTCTTTTTTACTTTCGGCTCAAATGATGCTCAGCTACATCGGCTGGAAAGAGGCGGCGGACGCCCTTCTGCGCGGGATTCAGGCGACTCTTGCAGCGCATCAAGTCACGGCGGATCTGGCTTCTCTCATTCCCGGCGCCACTGCGTTGAGCACCTCCGACTACGCCGAAGCGCTGGTCGCTCACATTCTATCCTGAGCTGCCATGCCCGATCCGCGCTTTGTTCACGATACCTTTAGCGCCATTGCCACGCGCTACGTGGCAGCCAACCATCTGCTCTCCCTGGGAGCAGATATCCTCTGGCGCGCTCGCGCGGTGCAAATTGTGGCGGACTGGCGCCCTGCAGAGTTGCTGGACGTGGCTACCGGAACCGGTGATTTGGCGCTGGATATTTCCCGCGAACTGCCGGAAACACGAGTGATCGGGCTCGATTTCTGCGCGCCCATGCTGGCTATCGCACGGAAGCGCGGCCTGACCCATACCCTGCAGGCGGACGCCATGCACCTGCCGTTATCTGACGCCTCCTTTGATGTGCTCACCATCGCCTTCGGTCTGCGTAACCTGCCGGATTACACAGCAGCTCTGCGCGAGTTCCGCCGCGTGCTGCGCCCGGGCGGACACCTGCTTGTGCTCGATTTCTCTCTTCCTTGCGGCATTGCCAGAGCCCCTTACCGTCTGTACTTGCACCATGTCATGCCGTGTTTGGCCGCATGGTTCACGGGCAGCCGCCTCGCATACTCTTACCTCGGGCAAAGCATTGAACAATTTCCCCGCGGCGACGACATGCTCAATCTTCTTCGGCTGGCGGGCTTTGCCTGCCCCACACACCTGCCTCTCTGCGGCGGCATTGCCTCAATCTATACGGCTGAATGCTGATGGTGTGAATATTGCATCATTCTGAGGCGAACTCATGTCGCGATGTGTAAAAAATATGGGCAAGACGCACTTTCGGATGGACAAGGAACGCACTTTCGGGTAGGATGGGCTCCGTAAGAACGCAGCGCTTCTGCGCCTCCACACAAAAGTCTCAACCCGCTTTAATTATGACATTCTTCAACAACTCCAAGAACACTTCGGATTCCGATCTTAAAGCGTCCTCCGATTTTTCCAAAGAACCTGTCAGTACTCCGTGGGACGCACCCGCAGGAGATCCCGCTGATCCCTCCGCCGACTTTTATGCTACGCCGGATACCGGTTTGTCCCCTTTCGGTGAATCTGCCCCGGATATTCCTTCATCCTCCAACAGTAACGTGCTCAACTCCGATGTCACTGTCATAGGTACCCTGCGCTTTACGGATGACTTGTTAGTGGATGGTATCGTGGAAGGCGAGATCGTGTCCGACGGTGAACTTACCGTGGGAGCTAACGCAAAAATTTCCGGCACGGACAAGAATCAACCGGCTATTCGCACCAAGAGCGCCATCATCCACGGTAAGGTGATTGGCAATGTCGTGGTCTCCGACCGCGTCGTACTCTCCTCAACCGCCGAATTGCAGGGCGATGTCACCGCTAACAGCATTTCTGTCCAGGAGGGAGCTCAAATCATCGGCCATGTGCAGGCTGGCTCCAATCTCGGCATCACTGCCCCGCTCAAGTCTCCCGTCTCCCCGTCCAGGAAAAGCGCCCGGCGCACTTCCTCTCCTTCCGTCAGTGATGACACCTCCAACCTCTTGGTATGATTGATGCGAGGCAAGCCTCCGCGGATCCGGGTTATATCACCCAACCGCTGGAGGCTCCCGGTGTTTCGGGTTATTTGCCGCAGGGGGGACACAGACGGCGTGACCCCTTCTCTGTCTCTGTGGAGCGCGAACCGCGCGTTTCCGTGCCCACGCGCGAGGTCGTGTGCTACGAATGCAACAAAACCTGCAGCATTCCTTCGGCGGCTCTTTCTGCTCTGTGTCCCCACTGTTTTGCCCATCTGAACACGAGCAACGTCACTGTCAAGCCCGGCACGCACCACCTTCACGTACGCACGCTCGGCGATGTGAAAATCCCGGCCAACGTCAACCTCTCCCAGCTGGATGTAGTGTGCCACAATCTGAGCGTGGCAGGGTGTGTGGGCGGCTCTCTACGGGCCACAGGCACCCTCTCGCTGAGCGGGCATGCGGTTATGGGGGGCAAGATCATTGCCTCCCTGCTTGTAGTGCAGCGCGGTGCAACCGCAGAGGTCAAGCCCGGGATTTCTGCTGAGCGAGCTGAGATCCACGGGACGCTGATCGGGCGCTTGCATGCCCGGGGCGCCGTGCATATCTTCACTTCCGGCCAACTCACCGGCTCGTGCAGTACTGCATCTATGCAAATCGACCCGGGAGGTCGGCATGTCGGCGTCTGCGAGACATTGAACTCTACCCTCTGACCCGCACTATGGATATTCGCATCAGAGGGGCCTCCCTGAACACGCTTAGGCACATCAATCTCTGCTTGCCAACTGGCAAAATGATTGTATTGGCTGGTCCGAGTGGCTCCGGCAAGAGCACCTTGGCACGTGATACCCTCTTTGCCGAATCCCGTCGCCGCTTTCTGGATTGTCTCTCCCCCTCTGCGCGCCGCATGATGGCACGCCCTACCCGCCCTGAGGCAGAGAGCATTGAAGGACTGCCCCCCGCTCTCTGTCTTGAGCAGGGATTACCCTCCCCGACCTCACGTGCGGTGCTCGGCAGCGTAACTGAAGCTCTCGATTACCTGCGCATCATATACGCCGCCATTGGCACACCACATGACCCAGCCACTGGCGAACCTCTCACACGGCTCAGCACAGATGAAATCGCCTCCTCTCTTTGCCAACTGCCCACTGGCACCCGGCTCTCCCTGCTGGCGCCTCTTACGGGGCATTTTGGTGATGGAGAAGAAGGGGGACTGAGCGCTCTGCAGCTGCGCAAGGCTGGCTACCTGCGCTTGCGCGTGGATGGCGAGCTGCGCGACTTGGATGAGCTTGAGGGCAATTTGCCGCCACCGCAAGCGGTGTTGGAGCTCGTGGTGGACCGACTCATTGTGAAGCCGGAGAACTTCTCGCGCATCGCTGATTCCTTGCAAAGTGCACTGCGCCTATGCCCGGATGAAGTGCGCGCACTAACTCAGGCTCCCGGTCAGACCGAGCCGCTTTTGCGTTGCTTCCACACGCGCTTCCGCAATGAGCACACCGGCTTCACTCTGCCAGATCTCAGTCCGGAACTCTTCTCCCCCTTTTCTCCGCGTGGCGCTTGTCCCAAATGCACGGGTCGTGGTTTCCTTGAAAATCCTCGTCATGCCCTCCTCACTTGTCCGGCCTGTGGCGGCATGCGCCTCAACCCGACTGCACTGGCTGTCACCCTGCATTTTGGCGAGTGCGATATCGGCCTTGGCGACTTCTGCCACGCCACGGTGCAGCGAAATCTTGAGCTCCTGAATTCACTGACTTTGCCCGCTGCATTTTGCCGCGCCCTTCACCCTGCCTTGGACGCCCTGCAAACCCGCTTGCGATGCCTGCAGGA
Organism: uncultured Akkermansia sp.; assembly: GCA_947588735.1. Lineage (GTDB taxonomy): Bacteria > Verrucomicrobiota > Verrucomicrobiia > Verrucomicrobiales > Akkermansiaceae > Akkermansia. The sequence continues at coordinate 7,971 of CANQAD010000017.1, read as the reverse complement.
GCTCGGGCTCGGGTACCTGTCTCTCGACCGGCCGGCCCCCACCCTCTCTGGCGGCGAGCTGCAACGCGCGCGACTGGCCGGCCAAATTGGCGGTGGTCTTTCCGGCGTACTCTACGTGCTGGACGAACCTACTATTGGGCTGCATTCCTCCGAAACCCAACGACTCATCCAAGCCTTGCAACACCTGCGCGACAAAGGGAACACCGTCTTGGTGGTAGAGCATGATGCCGATCTTCTGCGTGCCGCAGACCTCATCGTGGAAATGGGCCCCGGCAGCGGACCGGAGGGAGGAAATATTGTGGCCACAGGCACCTGCGCTCAGCTCATGGAAAATCCAAATTCCCTGACCGGCGCCTGGCTTGCTGGGCGCCGGTCATATGCACGCTCGACTCCCATCACCCCCGGCGCACACGGCTGGATCACTCTGCGCAGCGCCAATGCCCATAACCTGAAAAATATCGACTTTTCATTCCCCGTCGCCGCTTTCACGTGCCTGGCAGGTCCTGGCGGATCCGGCAAGAGCACTCTGGTGCACGATTGCCTGATCCCCGCTCTCAAAGCAGGCAAATTAAGCGGTGCGAAAGACATCTTGCGCGCTGTCGTGGCGGACCAAAGTCCCATTGGCGCCAGTGGACGTTCCACCCCCGCCACGGCCACAGGACTGCTGGATGTGCTGCGTCCTCTCTACGCGCAGCTGCCTTTGTCGCGCGCACGCGGTTACACGCCGACGCGCTTTTCCCTGAATGTGCGCGGCGGACGTTGCGAACGCTGCTGCGGCACTGGCTCTTTGCAGGTGGATATGAATTTTCTGGCCGATCTCCACACCCCTTGTGATGCCTGTCACGGCGCTCGCTACAACCGTGAAACGCTGGAGGTTACATGGCGGGGCAAGTCCATCGCTCAGGCCCTGGCCCTATCCGTGCAGGAGGCTCTCTCTTTCTTTGCAAGCATACCTGCGGCTGTTGCCATCCTGCAGGCCATGGTCGATGTCGGTCTCAGCTATCTTCCGCTTGATCGCGCTGCTGAAACGCTCTCTGGAGGCGAAGCGCAGCGCGTCAAATTGGCTACGTATTTAGCCAAAGCTGCCCCGAACCGGAATCCACGCACCCCCCTCCAGAAAAAACTCCTCTTCATCCTGGATGAACCTACTACAGGTCTGCACTTCGCAGAGGTGGACCAACTGCTGCGCGCCATCTACCGCCTTCGTGACGCCGGGCACACCATCTTGTGCATTGAGCACCACCCCGGCATGCTCTCGCGGGCAGATTATTTGGTGCAACTCGGTCCCGGAGCCGGGGATGAAGGCGGACGCATCATTTCCGCCGGCGCTCCGTGACCTTTGTCGGCAGGGCAAACGCATTTGAAAGAAGTTCATCAACGGAGAAAATGCCCTTGTTGGCTGATATTATTGTTGATACGCATTAAAAACATGACAACAAGCAATCATCATGATGATGGCTCTCAAGAACTCTCCTGCCTACGTTCATGATTCAAAAAAAAATCTGCGCAACGCGCACATGATCAATAAATCGTAATTCATAACTCGTCAATCGTAAATAGCAACCGCATTTCCTAATGCGGTTGCCCTGCCTTTGTCGGCACAAGTATTGCAAGTTCTCCCGCATTGTGGTATGCTGGCAGCATGTCAGCACTGCGTTGCTTCACCCTGCTTCTTCTGCTCTCCCTGCTGTGTGCCTCCTGTGCACAACAACACACGCTTACTTCGGAGAGTGGACTCTACGATGTGCAACTGCGCCGCTCTTTGAAGAGTTCAGTAAATGGCGGGTGGACATGGGGAGGTGGCAACCCCTACCGCCATCAAAAAAGAGGCTCAATCTACATTGCCCCCTTGGATATCTCGAAGGTCGAAGAAGACCAGCCAGAACTGGCTCCCCTCATGGTTCCCCAAATGCACGACTACATGGTGAGCTACGTCAGCAAAGCTCTGCAAGAAAGCAATGCTGCCAACAAGACCGACTGGTCGCTTACTGATGACCCTCAAAAAGCCTGTATCCGCGTGGACACGGCGCTGGTTCACTTCCGCCCGCAGCGCCCTCTGCTGCGCATCCTCTCCAGCATCACCGGCCACTTCATCAAAATACCCGGTGTTTCCAATGTTGTGGGAAAATTCGCCGAGGGTGATATTTGCCTTGAACTCACCATTCGCGATGTCAAATCCGGGGAGCTGTTACTTGCCTGCAAGGACAGCAATCGCAAAACCGCACGCCTCATTTCTGCCGAGGCGTATAAAAAAACCGGCAATGCGGATGTTAACTTGCGCTCTTGGGCAGAGCGTCTCGGCAAACTTGTGCGCCAATGCGCTCCGGATATGCTCGGTGATTCTACCCTGATCGACAAGATTCGAAATCGCCCCATCACAGATGTCATCACCGATCGCATCGGCCTGTAGAACACACGCGTCCCAGGAAAATTGACTCCAGGCGCAATTCAATTCATCTCTCATGCCTTCGAAAGAGGATGAAAGCTCGTCGGCATGACGGCAACCCATTGACGATTGCGCAAGGTGGCGAACCCGGCATGGCGTAACTCCGGATGCCTCCTCCTCACACACCTTTGCTTCCGAAAATTCCGCTCCGCATTCGCTTTGCCTCAAGCTCGTCCCACGTACTTTCGTCCATGCGTGGCAATCCTGAAGGCTGGCTAAACGATCTTACAACCGTCTGCCGCCCTGCACCTCGAGGGTAGCGTGCTCGCATTCAAATCGTCATCGCGAATTATCAAAAAATGATCACTATTTGGACGCCATTTTCGTCGGCTGCAGGGTCGCGTTTTTCTCGGGACTGATGTGCCTGTAGAATAGCCGCCTTCAACGATTGCCCGCCAAAGTGTGTCACACTGCAAAAAGCAGCTTGAATTGACCGGCCAACGTGCTATCCTGAGGGAAGCGTATGGAAACAAACACCAAGGAATTAACTGACCAGATCGTGCACCGGTCTGCGTGGATCAGTACGGCCAAATTGGAAATCGGTAAGGTCGTAGTTGGCCAGCAGGATCTCATTTCACGCCTTATCCTGTGCCTGCTTTGCAGGGGGCATGTGCTGCTGGAGGGTGTCCCCGGACTCGCCAAAACTCTCTCTGTGAAAGCGCTGGCGGGCGCCCTGCACGCCGAGTTCTCGCGCATCCAATTCACACCGGATCTTCTGCCGGCAGACTTGGTTGGCACCATGATCTACAACCCGGATCTGCGTCAATTTTCGCCCAAAAAAGGGCCCATCTTTGCCAACCTTATCCTGGCGGATGAAATTAACCGCGCACCGGCCAAAGTGCAGAGCGCCTTGCTGGAGGCCATGCAGGAGCGTCAGGTCACTCTGGGCGAGACCAGTTACCCGCTGCCCGCTCCTTTCCTCGTTCTTGCCACACAAAATCCCATTGAACAAGAAGGCACCTACCAGCTCCCCGAGGCGCAGCTCGACCGTTTTCTTTTCAAGGTGGTGGTGAACTATCCCACGCGCGATGAAGAGCTGCAAGTGCTCACCCTCATGGGTCGCACGGAACCTCCCCCCGCCACTCATCCGGTGGTGGATGCGCTGGACATTGAGGCGTCTCGCGAATTGGTGGATCAAATTTTCATCGATCCGGCTGTGCAGCACTACATTGTTGATTTAGTGCGTACCACGCGTTCCCCGGAAAAGGTCGATCGCACGCTGGCCGGCATGGTGCGGGCGGGCGCTTCCCCTCGTGCCACCATCAACATCGCCTTGGCCTCCAAAGCGCTCGCATTTACTCGCCAGCGCGCGTACGTAACTCCGCAGGATGTGAAGGATCTGGCTCACGATATCCTGCGGCACCGCATCCTTCTCTCCTATGAAGCCGAGGCGGCCAATGTAACGGCAGATGATGTCATTGACCGCATCCTCTCGAAAGTTCCCGTTCCCTGATGAAGGCAGAGCTGGATCGTCACGTTCATGGATAAGACGCAGGACATCATGCAGCGGGTTCGCCGCATTGAGATGCAGGCGCGGCGTTTGGTCACTGCCACCTTCGCCGGGCTGTATCGATCCGGCTTCCGCGGACAGGGACTTGACTTCGATGAATTCCGTGAATACACGCCCGGTGATGAACCGCGCTTTATCGATTGGAAAGTCACCGCCCGCACTGGTATCCCCTACGTACGCAAGTTTCACGAGGAGCGTGAGCAAGCTCTCCTTCTCGCAGTAGATGCCAGCGCCTCCATGCGCTATGCGAGCGGCCTGAGTCCGGATTCCAAGTTGGAGTACGCCGCGCGTATCGCCACCACTCTTGCCTACAGCGCTGCGCTCAACGGCGATAAGACCGGGCTGCTTATCTTTGGCTGCAACCCGCATTTCTACCTGCCTCCCGCCAAAGGCGCGCGCCAATATCTGCGCGTGCTCAGTGCCATTCTCACCGCACCACCGGACGGTGCCGGTGAAGATGTGGCCTCGGTAGTGGATGAATTGTTGCGCACCCAGCGCAAAAAGACGCTGCTGGTCATGATCAGCGATTTTCTCTTTGCCCCGGATAAGCAGGCCATCGGTAAGCTCAACTTCCGCCACGAGCTGATCCCCATGCGCGTGAACGATCCGTTGGAAATGACCCTGCCCCCGGCCGGTCGCATCTATGCGCTGGATGCGGAAAGCGGCGCCCAGTTCGCCGCCAATCTGTCAGATGCCTCCCTGCGTGCAGAACATGCCAAACGCGTGCATTCCCATTTTGCAGAGTGGGATAAGCTCTTCGGACAAATGGCAATCGACAGTCTTCACCTGCTTACCAACGATGACTTTATGCCCAAGCTGCGTGCTCTTTTCAAACGCCGCAGTCGGCTTTTCCTCCACTGATCCATGCCACCTGAATTCACCAGCATTCTTGATTCCATCCCGGAGCTCGCCCCCGAGCTTCCGTCCGAGCAGTTTGCCTCTGCCGGCTGGATGTGGTGGTTGCTCCTTGCTCTACTCATCGTCCTCATGGGATCCGGGCTGTATATCTACCTGTATCGGAGGCGCACGCGTACGGAGGAGGTTCCTATTTCCCCGGCGCAGCAAGCGCTGGATGCCTTAGATGCTCTGGAAACAAACTGCCCTCCGCTGCTTCGCGACTTCAGCCTGCAACTCTCCATGATCCTCCGCCGTTTCTTGCAAGGGGAGCTGCAGGATCCCGCTCTCTACGAGACGCACGAAGAGTTCAGTCGCCGCATCGATTCTCTGGCTGCTGTACCCGAGGCCCTGCGCCTGCCCATGCTCTCCTTGCTTGAACAGCTCGCCGAACTCAAATACGCCGACAGTGACGCTGGTGACGCCGCCGCCATGAGCGACTTTCTCGCCCGTGCGCGCGACATCCTCTGCCAAATTCGCGAGGCACAACAAGCCTTGCAGAATCCTCCCACCTCCCCACCGCTGCACGCGTTTTTCCCTCTGGCAGCAGTGGGTGGCTCACGTGAGCTTGTGTGGGGCGATCCCGGCTGGCTGTGGGCTTTGCTGCTCATTATTCCTCTTCTCTTTTTGCGACGTCACAGGGGCGCAGAGGGCAGCATCTGTCTGCCAACTCTCAAGTTTATTAGCTCCATGCTGCGCCAGCCGCGCTCTCTTGCCGGTCGCATCGGCCCCGTCTGCTCTGCATTGGCTGCTGCTGCCCTCATCCTGGCTCTTGCTCAACCTCGCTGGCGTTTCGAGCACGAGGAACAGAAAGTAAGCGGCATCGACATCATGATCGCTTGTGATCTTTCCGGTTCCATGAGCCTGCGTGACATGGTTTTTTCTGTGCGTGATGACCGAGGCCGATCCGTGCGCACCAAGGTGGACCGCCTCACAGCCGCCAAGCACGTTATCTCCAACTTCATCGCAGATCGCCCCAACGATCGCATTGGTCTGCTGGCCTTTGCGGGTCGGGCTAAGCTTTGCAGCCCGCTCACGCTTGATCATGCCATCTTGCGCTACATTATGGAGCAATTCTACTTACCCGAGGTCGGACAATTTGGCCAACCCGATCGCCCCGGCTATGTGGAGCCGGACGGCACGGCTATCGGCACGGCCATCGCCGGGGCTGCCACTCGTCTGCACGAACGCGAAGAAACCAAATCCAAGGTCATCATCCTTGTGACAGATGGCGTGAACAACAGCGGCTCCATCTCCCCTGTCGATGCCGCCAGGGAAGCTGCCAAACTTGGCATCAAAATCTTCACCATTGCCATTGGTAGAGATGAGCGTCTCTCACGTTACACGGCAGATGTCGATATCTTTGATGAAAAAACGCTGCGTGAGATTGCTTCTCTCACAGGAGGGCGTTTTTACCGCGCCGGCAGCGGCGCCCAACTGCAACAGGCTTTCCGCAGCATTGATTCCTTGGAAAAGACGGATGCCACTCGCCGCACATTAGTGAGCTACGAGTCACTCTTTATGTACCCGCTGTCGGCGGCTCTTATTCTCCTGCTGCTTGGCTTTTCTTTTTCAGAATTACGCACCCGCTTTGCGCCATGAGTTTTCTATACCCGCACGTTCTGATGCTCCTGCTGCTCCCGGTCATACTGGGAGTGACGGTTCTGCTGTGGCGGCGGCGTCTCGGCAAAGCATGGACCGCGCTTGTGTCTCCACAGCATCCGGAGCTGGTCATCGCGCCTCCTGCCTGGCGCGTCGCGCTGCCTCTTTTCCTTCTTATTCCCGCACTCGTATGCATCATTTTCGCCCTTGCCCGCCCCATCAACGGCTATGAACCCGGATCTGCCTCGGCTACCGGACGCAACCTGCTGATTGCTCTGGATATTTCCCGCTCCATGGAAACGACGGATGTCGCTCCCTCCCGTCTGGAAGAAGCCCGTGCTGCGGCTTATGAACTCATCGATGCCCTTCCAAGCGATAAAATTGGGCTCATTGTTTTTTCTGGTGAGGCGGATCTCGTAGTTCCCCTCACCCACGACCACACTGCCCTGCGCGATGCCCTGGAGCAGGTGAACCGGGACTGGGCCGGCAGTGGAGGAACCAATTTTGACCAGCTTCTGCGCTGCGCTCTCTCCACTTTTACCCGCAGTGCGCCAGACAGCGCAAACGCTCTCGTCATTCTCAGCGATGGCGAAGACACCGTGGACACACCGGTTTCCCTGGCCGAGGAGGCCCGTAAAAAAAACATGCTCGTCATCACGGTGGGAGTGGGCACTCCCACCGGAGCCCCGATCCCCGATCCCCATGGAGAGAACGGTCTCTGGCAGGATGCCTCCGGCAAGCATGTCATCAGCAAGCTGGACACAGCTTCCCTGCAACGCCTTGCCCGCGATACCGGCGGTGATTTTTTCGTCATGGGTTCTGGCGCGGATCTCTCCGCCTTTGCTCGCGACACGGCCTCACGACTCACCAAACATGAGGAAGCTTTTGATTCCGGGCGCGTGCCAAGGGATCTTTTTGCGTGGTTTGCAATTCCGGCGCTTTTCCTTCTCCTTGCAGGTATCCTTTTGGCCACGGGCTGGCATGTGCCGCGGCAAGGCGCCCTGTTGCTTCCCGTAGCTTTGCTGTTTTTGCCAACTCCCGGGTATGCGGAGGCTTCACGATCCCCTGCTAAATCGTATGCCGAGGCTCTGCACGCTCTGCGCAATAACAACACAGACACAGCCCGCGAACTCTTATCCGAAGCTCTGCTGACCGACGATCCTGGGCTGCAATCAGCCGCACTTCTGGCGCTCGGAAACCAACGCGCGCGTGCTTGCTTTGAAGAGATTCGCAACCTCTGCACACAAGAATCCGGTGCAAAAGTCTCCCCCGAGGCTCTTCAAAAAATTGTGGATGAACTCAAATCCATACTCTCCCCGTATGAGGACGCTCTGCACGCCAAGCCTGACCTTATACAGGCGAAGCAAAATTCTGATAAACTGCGCGTGCTAATTCAAAAAATTGAAGAAGAAATTGAACGCCTGAAACAGCAGCAGAACAAGGACCAGCAGCAGAACAAGGACCAGCAGCAGAACAAGGACCAGCAGCAGAACAAGGACCAGCAGCAGAACAAGGACCA
>CANQAD010000016.1 GCA_947588735.1 uncultured Akkermansia sp. | reverse complement strand
AGACTATATTGCCAAAGAACAGCCGTATATCATCAGCATCAACTTCCGCCCGGCAAATATCCGGGTGGATAAGGTATTTATCAGTAACGCTCGTCGCTTTTCCGAGCAAACCGACTTGAGCAATGTCATTGTGACTTCCAATATCCGGACGAATGCCGTGCCCAAGTTGAATTATGGTTCCTACCTGAACAACTCGGATATGGCGGACAATGCGGCGTTGATGCTCCTGAAAGTGTTGATGAAGATCGGCGTTAATTCGGTGAGTTTTGCGGGTCTGGATGGTTTCGCATCGGGTAATGACAATTATTATGCTCCGGAGATGATTAATAATGCGCGACTGGGAGAGGCGACGGATCGCCGTAATGACATCATGACAGAGATGCTCCATAAGTTCCCCATCCGCATTCGATTTGTAACCGCATCGCGCTATGAGAGTTAAAGCAGTGATTTGGGATGTTGACGGTACGCTGTTAGACACGCAGAAGGGTTTAACGGCAGCATATCGCTATGCCGTCGAACAGTGTCACTTACCCTCCAAGACGGATGAGGAGCTAAGGTCGTACATCGGACCCACACCGCAGACCATTTTCATGACTCATTTCGGTCTGAATGAGGAAGACGCACAACATGCCGCAGATATTTTCCGCGAACGTTATAAGTCACACGATCTCTTTAAAGCGTTTCTGTACCCCGGCGTGGAGGATGTTCTCTCAAGCTTGGATAAGGCAGGCATTCAGCAGGCGATAGCCACGAATAAACGCCAAGATTATGCGACAGAAATTTGCGAACACTTCGGATTAGATACTTACTGCTCTCCTATCATCGGTGCGGACAATGAAAACAAGTTGACAAAGGCTGACCTCATCAAGAAGTGTTTGAAAGAGCTGGAAATTATTGATCCCTCCTCCGTGGTGATGATTGGCGACACCGAGGGCGACAAACAGACAGCCAAAGCCGCTGGTGTCCAATTCCTCGGTGTCAACTACGGCTTTGGTTTCCGTAACATTCCGGGTTATGCCAGCTCGCCGGAAGAAATTCTTAGAAACCTAGAGTAAATATGAAGGATGTTATCGCAATATCACAATTTTTTCGAGCTGGCAACGTAACGCAGCTCATGAAACACTTCGCCACAACAATGGTGCACGGGCTTTTCCGAGATGGGCTCGTGCTTCAGAAGAGTAACATCTCATTTTTATTAACAAACTAAAGATATGAATCATACCATCTATTATCGCTTTAATGGGAAAAGTAAAATGCAGTCCACAGGTGTACTCCCAAGCCTAGGTCAATATTCGCCAAATAAAGTCAAAGAAATTATTCTTCACAATCATATTAACGCTAAAGAACTTGAAAAGGCCTTATTTCCTGTTCCCAAGAACGTCATCTTTATTTCCCATCTTCATAAAGATGTAGATTATGTACGGCAAGTAAGGAACAAGATTCAAACTTCAGTTAATGGCAGATTTCAATGTTTTATTGATTCAGATGTATGGGGTAACGTATACGATGTGATTTTGTCTCTTGCAGGTGAGATAAGACAAAAAAATGGAAGTCTTAATTTTAAAGATCACGACGACATCTCAAAAAATATGTACATGATTCTTTCATTGGCTCTTCAACGAGTGATTAGTGAATGCTTCCTTTTCGTTTTTGTCCCTCCAGCTGAGGGTGACGGGAAATATCTCAATATTTTCAACACATATTCCCCTTGGGTTTGCCAAGAATTGTTTTCTTCCTCGCTTTTCCCTTCGAGAGAAGTTCTCACGGAAAATATGATAAAAAGAGGTGAATTTAAACGCCCCGAAATTCAATTTACCTACGATGCACCCTTAAACCATCTGACTCGTACCACACTTGATGAATTCATAACTTCTCTTGTACAATGTCTGTCTCTTTAAAGCGATGCAAGATCGTTAATGTTTGAGATATTATCCGATCCACTGTCTGTTCATCTACCATAAGCACTGTATGTTCTTACAGGGGAATATAAGTCTATATTTACGCTCGTCAATATCGGTTGCCTCGGCGATGGATATTTTGCTCTATTGCTTTCAAATCATTTCATATTTAATTGATAATCAATGTAAATTGCAGTCAAATTCCGCGAAAGTTTACTTTTCTGACAACTTTTGGCTCCCTCCTCCTACCTCTGGTGTTGGGATTTGTCGTGCTGTGGAATGTTATGCCTTCAGCAGTATGTTTGACAACTCTGTTGAATAGCATTCTCTTTCACAAGAATAAGTATTCAAGAAATTTCACATATTTCCTCAAACAGACATGACACAGACAAAGAAAAAAGGAACATCAACTGCGCGAGCCACACGAAAAACTCCCCTAAAAGTAGACCATCGGGATGAAAAGGTGTCGGTGCTGTTTGTTGTGAACAACGGATATGCTCTGTACTTGGGAGTAGCGCTGGCGAGTTTGGTGGAGTATGCAGGGAAGCGCGAGTACGAATTGATCGTGTTGCACCACGATTTGAGCGAACGGAATCGGGAATTGCTGGAGCATATCATTGATCAATTCGGGCGTAAGTCTGCGGGGAGATTCCAGCTTCGCTTCATGGAGATGCCCATAGATATGACTGATTATAATTTTGCTCCGGGTTACAAATCGCTCTCTGTTGAATGCTGGTACCGACTCTTTGCTCCGAGCCTTTTCCCTGAATACGATAAGATCCTCTGGCTGGATGCCGATGTATTGGTGCGGGCGGATGTGGCGGAGCTATATGCTACCGACATGGGAGATAACTGGATTGCGGCATGCCGCTGGGATTACGGCATCATCGGTATTTTGGAGCGTGAGAGGCAGCAAAAAAAGCCCAAGCTGGGTCCCTATTTTACCAAAGTGCTGGGGATCAAACGTCCGAAGGAAAACTACGTCAATTCGGGGGTGATGCTGCTCAACCTGCGGGCGATGCGTAAACATGGAGTGCAGGAAAAACTGCTGCAGGCGGCACAGAACCCAGCCATGTATTTTCATGACCAATGCGCTATCAACATGGTATGCCAGGAGCATATCCTTTACATTGACTCCGAGTGGAACGGATTGGTGTCGTACAATCCGGAGCACTTACCGCTCAAGTACCGCAAGAAAGCCCTTTCGGACAAGAAGAACCGCAAGATCATCCACTGGGCAGGAGGGGCAAAACCATGGCAAAAGCCGGATCATGAGGGCGCGGTCGAGTGGTGGGACGTGGCACGGCGCACGCCCTACTACGAGTATATCCTCTATACCAACATCTGCGCCATCCTGCGCGGAGAAATAAATAAGAAATGGGCTCTGTCTAACCACAATGTCGAAAAAATACATACACGAACAAACTGATAATCAATAAGACAGACCTGGTAAGGTTATCGACTGAAGCGGAAGAAGGGGCTTCCGTCATTGTCTTAGTGACTCGCTCGCGCGAAGTATGAACTCATAAAAGATTTCTCAAAAATTCACACTGGAGAAGGACAAAGCCATGAAAACAAAGCAAAATCTTTCAGACAATTCCATGATTGCCCTCTACAAATTACTGCGTCCCCATCACGTCTCCTTCTCCCTCTTTGTCATCCTCGATTATATCGAGAAGAATCGCGGATGTACCATCTCTGACATAGCCAATGCCATGGATATATCCCGCACGCCGGTTCATAATCACCTCACCATTCTACGACGTCTCTCTCTCATTGAGACGTACACAACAGAAGATTTAACCGATTTTCGTCGCGTCCGGGTGTTTCCTACATTAAAGGGCTTCCTGCTTGTTCAAAATGCTCAAAAAATCCTTGAGAAAATCAACACAGGAGTGGGCACTTGAAGGGAGGCGAAGCCCCCTTCAAGAGCCTATTTACGAATTACGATGTGGGGAATTCGCGCGCCGGAAGCGCAATCTAGCGGAGCAGGGGCGCTGGCATTCAAATTGCAATTCGTTAATCTCTACGTCAATCGTCAATAACAACCGCATTTCCTAATGCGGTTGCCGAGGGAGACGATATAGTTGACTTGCGGCGTTGGATCGGGTATATTGGGCGAGGACTCTGGTTGTTTTGAGCGGTGTTGACTCATGCAAGCAAGTCCTTTTCAGTAAAGGAGACGAATATGAGCAAGAAAGTTTTCATTGTCATGTCAGAGGGGTTTGAGGAAATAGAGCTGATTACTCCGGCGGACGTATTGCGGCGATTGGGGGTGAACCTAACTCTGGCGGGCGTGGGAGGAGATCCGGTGCGTGGGGCACATGGGCTTTATCTGCGTGCGGATATGCCGCTGGAAGCTGTCAACCCCGATGAGTATGACGCGGTGATTGTGCCGGGCGGTCCGGCCGCCTGGGAGCTATCTAAAAATCCGCACGTGCTGCAGCTTCTGCGCGATATGCGTTCTGCTCACCCTCGTAAACTTATTGCCGCCATTTGTGCGGCGCCCATGGTCCTGGCCGCAGCCGGAGTGCTTGAATCGGGCCAAAAAGTGACCTGCTATCCCGCCCCGGACGTCATGAAAGCGGTGGATGCTGTTGCAACGTTGCAACAAGATGCAGTGGTACGCGAGGCATATTTGGTGACTGGTATGGGACCGGCTTGCGCGCTTGATTTCAGCTATGCTGTGGGTGTCGAGCTTGCAGGTGAGCAAAAGGTGATGCAACTGCGTCGCGATATGTGTGCCCCCAATTTGCCGCAACTTGGCGCATGTTGACTTATGATGCGTGAGGTACAAACTCTGCACTGTGCAAACGGGCTGCCATTGCTTGTTTGGGAACGCCATGATGCCCCCGTGGTCGCCGTGCGCATGGGGGTGAACACGGGATCCATGCTGGAGGGTTCATACGGCGGCAGTGGCATCTCCCATCTCACCGAGCATATGGTCTTCAAGGGAACCCGGGAGATGGACGCCGTGCAAATCAATGAATATGTCTCGTCGCTCGGAGGCATCTGGAATGCCTACACTGGTTCCCGTCACACCGTCTATCACATTGACGGGCCGGCGCAGCACTGGCAGCGCTTTGTGCATCAGCTTGTCCAGCTCACATTGCATCCTGCTTTCCCGCAGGGGGAGTGGGAGAGGGAGCGCGACGTCATTCGCAGGGAGATGGACATGTGTGCCGATGAACCGGAGGAGGCGTTGCAGCGGGCTCTTGCAGAAACTCTGTACAGCGAGCATCCTGCGCGGTTTCCTGTCATCGGTGTGCGTGGCATTTTTGATGGGCTGCAGTATGAGGATTTGCTGAATTACCATGCTGAATGCTACGTGCCGGGCAACATGTTTATGATTGTAGTGGGGGATGTGGATGTAGGGACGGTGTATGACGTTGTGTGCAAGGAGGTGTGTGATATACCGGCTCGCACCAGGCCGCAGCTGGCTCACGCGCCGGAGTCCCGTCAGTGGGGAAGCCGTGTCTGTCGGCGGGAGTTCCCGCAGAGTCTCAGTTCGCTTTGTCTGGCATGGCGCATACCGAACAGGCAGCATCCCGACATGGCGCCGTTGAGCATGTTGGCCGGCATTCTCGGCAGCGGGCGCAGTGCATGGTTGCAGCGCATTTTTCACGATGAACGGGGCATGGCACACGATACGGCGGCTTTCTTGATGCCCCACGAGCCGGGGGAGGGCGCTATTGTGCTCCAAGCAGAGGTGGATCGCAATAAGCGCGAAATTCTGCGCGATGCCCTGCTGAAATATGTTCTCCAGCTGTATCAATCGGATTTTACGGAAGCGCTGGCGTGCATGAAGAAGCGTCTTAGCGTGCAGAGATTTAAGGAAATGGCGACGATCACATCCGCAGCCGACGTGCTGACCGGGACATGGTGTACGGCACGCAATACGAGCGCTTACGACGAATGGAACGAGGCTCTGCAGCGCGTTACTCCACAGGATTTACAACGTGTTGCACGCCAGTACATGCTCTCTTCGCGTATCACGGAAGTGAGTGTGGATCCCACCGGTACCAATTCGACGAGCAAATCGTCGAAAAAAAACGTCAAGCCGCAGCCCGCACGCGTCACCAAATTGCCCAACGGTCTGCGATGCATCACGCAACGTTTGCCATCCTGCCCGCTGGTCTACGTTTCTCTTGCGGTGGGTGGGGGAAGCCGGGTAGAAACGGCCGCACAGGCTGGCATATCGACGCTGCTGGCAGAAGTGATGCCGATGGGTACACAGACGATGAGCGGCGAGGAGGTAGCGGCGCGGACAGATGCTGCAGGAGCCTCCCTGCGCACAAGTTCAGGCAACAATAGTCTGATCTTCACACTGCGTTGCCTGCCCCAGGATGCACCCGCCATGCTCGAATTACTGGCGGATGTGGCGCTGCACCCGGCTTTGGATGAAGGAGACGTACGCATTGCGCGCGAGGACCAGCTTGCCTGCGTGCGCGAGGAACTGCTCTCTCCCTCTTGCCTGGCCCGACGCGAATTACGCTCTCTTTGCTTTGGGGCAGGATCGTACGGTTTATCTCCCTCGGGCACCTTGAGCAGCGTCAGTTCGCTGACCTCTGAAAAATTGCGTCGCTTGCACCGTCAGTTGTTCTGCGGGAGTAACGCAGTGCTGTCATTGGTGGGCGCGGTAGAGACCCGGAAACTGCTGCGAGAGGTGCGGCGATTGTTTGCGGATATGCCGTGTGGCAAGGCGCCAGTTTCCAAAAAAGTTTCGGTCATGCGGGAGAGGCGGAAAAAATGCAGCCCGTCGGAGCCAGCCCATCAGGCGGCCTATGTATTGGCGATGCCTGGTTTGCCCCTGCGTCACCGCTGGCAGCCTATGCTGACGCTGCTGGATGAATGGTGCTCGGATATGTCTGGCCCTCTCTACAAAAAATTGCGCGAGGAACTCGGTCTGGTTTATCACGTGGGTACGGAGATACTGCAGGGCGTGGACTGTGGAGCCCTTTTTGTGCAGCTTGAGACCTCGCAGGATCAGCTTTGCAAGGCCCGCGCCGCCTTGTTGCGCGTCATGGCTGCCATGGCGCAGTGCAATATCTCAGAACCGGAGTTAGAGCGCGCCCGCGCTACTGCCATTTCCAGTTGTCTGCTCGGCATGCAGTCGCCCGCGCGACGTGCATCAGGCATGGCCCTGGATCTGCTGCTGGGGCTGGGGGTGGATTATGCGAAACGCCTGAGCGAGGCCCTCGCGGGGGTGACGCTTGCAGAGATGCAACGTTTTGTCCGGCACATATTTTCGCGGCGGCAGCCACATTGTTCGGTTGAGGTTTCCTCGTCCCACAAACCCGCGGGGCAAATGCATTTGAGATGAGTTCATCAACGGAGAAAATGCTCTTGTGACTGATATCATTGTTGACACGCATCAAAGATCATGACGACAGGCAATCATCACGATGATGTCTCTAATGACCCCTCCTGCATACGGTCATGATTCGGGGAAAAACTGCGCAATGCGCGCGTTATCAACAAATCGTCAATCAAAAATTGAGAATCATCCATGGCAACCGCACTTTCTGACGCGGTTGCTCTGCACAGGCCCCAAAAACGCAGAGTCGAGAGATCGACCCTGCGTTGCGTGAGAAGGGCTCACGAGGCTGTATCGGGCGCGGCTTGCTCTGCCTGTTCGGCCTGCTTCGCCGCAGGACGCTGAAACTTCAGGCGATACTCCTCCAATACTTCCTTAGCGGGTCGAACAGCTATCGCTGCCAACACCTCATCCCGGAGAGCCAGGGCAGCGGCTTTCGCCCCTTCTTCTCCCCCGTATGCGCGGTCCGGTATGTACCGGGTGAACATGGTGCCTTGGCGGCTGATGCACACCCTCCATCCTTGGAACGACGTCTTTTCTCTCGTGTAGCGGGTAAGGTTCTTGTCCAGGTATTGTCGATGTGTTTTCCGAGTCATAATTTTTGTGCGGCTATGAATACAGTAAGCTACTCCACCTTATTCAATCTCCGGAGGTTTGTCAACTCCTTTTTTCGATAAGATTAACAGTTTTCTCTCAATCCCTTACCATTCAAAAAAGGAAATGATTTTATTTGCTATGACATTCTAATTTCCATGCGGAGAACGGAGCAAGTTTTTCGCAAAAGGTGGCGTTTCGGACTGGAAGAATTCGCGCTTTTCCAAGGTGGTAATTTGATTGGATTGTCCAAGTTGTAGCAGGAGAACATGCGGTTGCCATTAAGAATTTTAGATTTTAAATTTATTGTTTGTTGATAACGTGTGTATTGCGCATTTTTTTTCGAAACAGGCGTGATCCGGCAGTCGCAGGCTTTTCTCCACGTTTTCATTTCATCCAAATGCGGTTGCCGTGATTGAAACGCCTTTTTTCTTGCTGAGCGGGAGAAAAAATGAGATAATTGGAGCAGATGGAGTACGGGCTCGTCATTGTTACCGGGGCATCTTCCGGCTTGGGGGAGGGCTTCGCCGAGGCTTTGGCCGGGCGGACGCGCTGTATGGCGCTTGTGGCGCGCAGACAGAATCGTATCGAGTCCATAGCACAGCGTGTGCGGGCATCTCATCCCGGGGTGCAAATTCTGTGTATTCCTTGTGATTTGGCACAGGAAGCAGAACGCAGCTCTCTGCTTGAACAGCTCCGCGGCATCACCCCCGGGCGCACTCTTCTGCTGAACAATGCCGGGTCAGGGGACTACGGCGAGTTAGCCACGGCGGATCCGGGCAAGATTCGGCAGCTTATGCAGGTGAATATGTTGGCGGTCGTAGAGTTGGTGCATGGGTTGTTGCCGCGTCTGTTGCGGGATGGAGGAGATATCATCAATACTGCATCACTCGCGGCGGACGTTTTTCTGCCGGATTTTGCGCTCTACGCGGCCAGCAAGGCATTTGTGGCATCTTTTTCGGAGGGATTGCGGCTTGAACTGGCGGGCAGGGGAGTGCGCGTACTCGCGCTGTGCCCCGGACCTGTGCACACGGAGTTTGGTTCTGTGGCTCAACGGGTGGGTTTCGACCGCGGGGATATGCCGCTTAAATCGTGGTTTTACACGACGGTGGATGAGGTTGTCAGCAGTGCTCTGCGCGGGCTTGCAAAAGGCTGCGCACGTGTGTATCCATCCGCCAAGGTATGGGCGAGTGGCTGTTTGCTCCGGCTTACACCGCTGTGGCTTCTGCGCAGGATATTGGCCATGCGTCCGCGGCGTGTGGCTGCAGAATCGGGAGGTGTGCCGTGAGAGCAAAATGGCTCAGCGAGAGACGGTTGTGGGCCGTACTGGTGGTGTTGGGGTTGGTGGCGGCTTCGCTATGTACCCCCTATCCTGCAGAACTGGTGCGCGCGTTTCGTGAAAAGCCGACGCCCGAGGTACGCATCATCGAGAAACGGGTAGAAGTGCCGGTTGAGGTACGGGTAGAAGTGCCGGTGTCGGAGGGGGATGCGGCAGCGCAAACTGCTCCCGTGGCCTGGGAACCGAAAGATCTGGTCGCGCCGGTTCATCTTTCGCTTCCGCCATTCCCGCCGGTGCTGCCGGAAAAGCTGAGCACGGGTACTTTTGAACAGGCTACCGCCCTGAGCAAGCAACTGCACCTGCGAAGCTCCGTGAACTTTGCTCCGGGAAGCACTGCCAGCAGAGACCGCGGGAAAAAGCAGGCCTACCAGTTACGGTTTGCCATGGATATGCTGCTTCCACACGCGGCGGAGGCACGCGAGTTGCTCTTTGCCAACCCGGAGCTTCCCTCCGTTCTGAACAATTACCGCCAACTTATGAAAGATGCGCGCGTTTCACGTTGGTTTTACGCGCTTTATTTGCACAAGCAGAATCAGGTTCGCCGCGCTTTGGCCTCGCTCTCTCAGCCGCTGGACCGACACAATTTTTATGACACCGACACGATCTTGGAAATCACTGCTCCAGGCACCCGACGGCGCGTGCTTTGGATGCAGGCGGATATGGATGTAGTGAGCGACGGGTCGGATGGCGACCGCCTTCCCACCATGCCCGAATCCATCCGCAAGAGCGACTACTACCAGCCCATGACCTCGTACCGTTGGCGAAAAAAAACAGCTACACCCAATCCCCTGCTTCCCAGCTGGGAGGCTCGCCTGGCAAAACTACTCAAAGAGAAGCCGCGCCGAGCCTCTGCCATCGACAATGCGCGACGCGTGATATGGGACATTAAGCGGTACAGCTTCTTACTGGCACAATACGATCCTTTTATTGTGGTGCCGCTTGTCATGAAGGAAGGGCGTGATGACAGCTTTCGTCCTCAGCCCGGGGATTATGCGGTAGTTATTGTCGGCAATCGGGTTTACCCGGCAATTGTGGGCGATTACGGTCCGCGTTACAAGGCCGGCGAGGCTTCACTGCGCTTGGGCAAACTTATCAACCCGAAGGCAGATGTATATGCCCGAGCGGTGTCATCGCTCGGCGTATCCTACTTGATTTTTCCGCATTCCAAAGAACCTGAAAACGGACCTCCGGATTACAAACGTCTTAACTCACGCTGTCGCGAGTTGCTTGACGAGCTGGGTGGTCTCGGGCAGGGGGGAAAGTTCGTCGAGGTAGAGGATTTGCTTGCTCCGAAGCAAACGCCGACCGATCAGAAACCGGATGTCGAGGCTAAACAACCTGCGGCAGAGCAGAAAAAGACGGGTGCTGATTCTCCGGCGGCGGCAGGGAAACAGCAAACAGGTTCCGGGGAGGAATCGCCGACCTCCGCAGACTCCCCGCCATCACCGAACGCTTCGACATCAACCCAAGAATCGCAACCATCTTCAACAAACAACCCCAAGCAACCATGATATCCTTTCTACGAGGCACCGTAGCCGAAGCTCTTCCTCAAAGCATTGTGTTAGACGTTGGTGGAGTGGGCTACGAGGTGATTGTGCCGCTCTCCACCTACGATGCGATCAACCCGCAACTTGGTCAGCAGGTACGTCTCAAGACCCATCTGCACATCCGAGAGAATGCGCAGACTCTTTATGGTTTCGCTTCCGACGAGGAGCGCGATATTTTCCGGCTCCTCGTTGAGCGCGTCAGCGGTATCGGACCTGCTACGGCCATCGCGGTGCTCAGCGGTATGCGTGTGAACGAGTTTAAAAACGCCGTAGTGAAGCAGGATGTGCAGGCCATTGCTCATGCTAAAGGAGTCGGCAAAAAAACAGCTGAACGGATTATTTTGGAACTCAAGGACAAAGTGGGGCTTGCCTCCACTTGGGAAGCCCAGCAGCAAGGGGTCACCACGCAAGCTGCCGCTGATGCGGAGCTTGCGCTTGTCGCCCTGGGATTCAAACAGGCTGAGGCGCGCAAGTCCATCGCTGCCGTTCTTGAAGAAAATCCTGATGCCGGCGCTGACCAGCTCATTCGCGACGCCCTGCGTCGGTAATTTTCCCAAATCGTCAATCGTCAATCGAAAATGACAAAGGTGTTCTCCTTCATGGTGCGGCGATAACCGCATGTCGAGGTTGCTTTTTTGGGGGACAAATGCACACGTGTCCCAAGAAAAAGCACCCCCAATGCTAGTTAACGGTACATCATGCAGCATAAGACTTTGGTTATTTACGATTTACGAATTACGATTGACGATTTGAAAAACTAGCGAGCCGGAGGCTCGGGAAATGCGGAGCGGTAGCGACGAGGGAGGACGGAACCGCGAGCAAGACTGATGAGAAAGCTGAGTGGGGGAGCGAAGCTGAAACACAAGGGGATTTTCGAGTTACGATTTTTGATTTTCGATTTGGGAAATTTGCGCGCCGCCATTTTCGTCCGAAGAAAACGCATGGGAAATGGGTTCAATGAGCCCGGAGAATATTTTATTGGGACACGTGTGGGACAAATGTGGGCTTTTCCCTTGGTGGCGTACTATACACTTGCTCATGGCAGGGAGGTATGTTAGCATCTCGCCCATGAGGTGGAGTTCTATCATCGCGGTTACGGCGAAAAGGGTGTTATTTCTTCTTCTGATGCTTGCCGGGCTTGGCAGTGGGCGTGAGGATTTGTGGACGCTGCGGATGCCGGAGACGTCGATATTGCCCAGCTATGCGAAAGCATCCTACATTGGTCGGATGAGCGAGCGGCACGGTGGATCCCATCTGGGACTGCAGGATTATACGGTGAATGTGCCTTTCGCGGATGGGAGGCGCAGCCACGTGGGCAAGTGGTTCTACAATGTGCAAGCGAACATCAGCGCAACGATTATGGACGTGGGAGGGGAACTGGATTTGAGGCGTGATGAACTGTTGAGCGTAGCGCTGCCCATCTCCGTGATACGCCCCCTCGAGAATGGGAAGCGCTTGATGTTCACGGCTATGCCGCGTTATGTCGGGGATACGGTGAGTTCTGCACATGCGTGGGACATGGTGCTTGTGGCAGAATACTCGGTGAAGGCAAGCGAGACACTCTCCTATTCTGTCGGCCTAGCAGCTTCTCCTCGTTTTGCGGATTATGTGGTGGTGCCTTACATTGCTTTCCGCTGGCAGCCTGTGCCGGACTGGATGGTGCGCATGCGTGGATATCAATTAGCGGCTCTCTACAAGGTAAATGAACGCTTGAGAGTAGGCCCTGCCATCAGCAATGAGGGGGGAGCATGGATGGTGTCAACTCCGCGGGGACAGCGTATTTTTCGGGTACGTTCTCTTGCATTGGCCGGACTTGCAGAGTATGATTTTTCCGTCCCGGGAAAGAGCAAACGCATGTTGAATCTGGCTGTTGGCGCAACCGTGGCAACTACTGCCGAGTTTTGCCGTCGCAGTCTGGGACGAGATGTTGAGGAAACCCGCCACTATCATCCTGGTTTCTATCTGGCGGGCGAGGTTGATTTCCGTTTCTGAAGCGTGTGGAGATGGGACATGAGACAGCTCCGTTCTCAGCATGGGAGCGCTCCTTGTCATGCTCTTTTTGATCCACAGGGACGACCTCTTCGAACATTTTCTCCGTTGATGAACTTCTTTCAAATGCGTTTGCCCTGGGGGAAATCCACACGTGTCCTTAGAAAAAGTACCCCCAATGCTAGTTAACGGCGCATCATATAACATAAGACATTGGTTATTTACGAATGACGATTGACGAATGACGATTCACGATTTGCAAAAGCTAGCGAGCCGGAGGCTCGGGAAATGCGGAGCGGTAGCGACGAGGGAGGACGGAACCGCGCGCAAGACTAATGAGAAAGCTGAGTGGGGGAGCGAAGCTGAAACACAAGGGGATTTTCGAGTTACGATTTTTGATTTTCGATTTGGGAAATTTGCGCGCCGCCATTTTCGTCCGAAGAAAACGCATGGGAAATGGGTTCAATGAGCCCGGAGAATATTTTTTATGGGACACGTGTGTATTGGGACACGTGTGGGGGAAATCCAGGGCAACCGCATTAGGAAATGCGGTTGCTATTTACGATTGACGAGTTACGAATTACGATTTATTGATCATGTGCGCGTTGCGCAGTTTTTTTCGAATCATGAACGTAGGCAGGAGAGTTCTTGAGAGCCATCATCACGATGACTGCTTGTTGTCATTTTATGATGCGTATCAACGATAATATCAGCCAACAAGGCCATTTTTTCCGTTGATGAACTTCTTTCAAATGCGTTTGCCCTGGGGGGAAATCTATATTGCTAACGTGGTCAAAGTTTGGTAGGATACGCTCGTGACGAAGGGTGTTTATCCAGGAATCGCAGGTTTGCTGCTGGCGATCGCGGCGGGCGCTCGCGAGCAGGATTCCACGGTCGTGGAGACGGGGGATCCGAATTTAACGCCGGAGCAGCTGGAGAACCAGCCGGAGGTTGACCCCCTCCCGGATTGGCTGATTGACATACCGTCTGCATCGGAGCAGGAGAATGCTGCGACGCAGGCTCCCGCACGTCCGGTTGAGTATGTGGTGGAAGATGAGCACGTGGTGTCTCAGTCGCGTATGTTTTCGGTGAGTGGGGGAGACATTTTGCGCATGGGGGCAATCGCAACGCATGCAGATGATGTACGCAAGCATTTCAACCGCCTGCTCGGCATGGACGATGGATGGAAATACGGCATATCGATCCGGCTGTGGGGGAATACGGGAGATCCGGCTCGCCCGAATCCCGTGCGCACTCGGGTCCGTATCATTGGCAACGAACCGAACTTGCAAATTCGCATTTATGCCGGCGGTGGAGTTGAAGTCGAGCGTTTGGATGCCGCCATAGTCAGCATGTTGCTTTACGAATATGCCCTGCGCGGTATGCAGGTGAACGCTCTGCCGGACAACATAGCGCTTCCTCCGTGGCTACTCACCGGTGTGCAGCAGGCGCTCATGTGGCGCGATGATCGCATTGACCGGCGGGTGTATCAAAGATTATTCAACCGGGCGGAGATGATGACTCCGGAGGACATAGTAAACACGCAAGCTCCGGAAACACTGGACACGGGATCAAGACAGGTGTACGAGGTGTCATGCGGTGTGTTGATTATGGGGCTGCTGCATCAGGAGGACGGCTCGGAACGTTTGCGTGCATTGCTGGCGGACGCGCTCACGCAAGAAGGGGGATCGAAAGAGATTATTGCCACCTATTTTCATGAGCTGAATTTGAACAACGCGAATTTCAGCAAGTGGTGGGCTCTGGAATTAGCCGCACTCGCCGTTCCCAGCGCTATGGAAATGCTCACTCCTCTTGAGACGGAAAAACGTCTTGCTGAAGCGTTGATTTTTACCGGAATGGAGGAAAAAACGCGCATGCCGATTGCCGTAAGCCTGGGGGAACTGGAAGAGGTGATGAAACTTCCGAACTGGCAGCGGCAACTACGCCCTTGCATGTCGCGCCTCACCAAGCTGGCGTTGAAGGCCTTTCCCGGCTATCGCGTAATCATTTCCGAATACCAGCGCGCCATCACTGAGTTGATGAAGGGAGTCCAGGCAAAGGAAGTTAACAAGATTTTAGCCCCGCTTCAAGACTTGCGCCACGCGTATACAGATGCTTCCATCCGTGGCCGTGATTACTTGGATTGGTATGAGATCACCCATCTTGGGCGTGCTCAGTCCACTAATTTTGATCAATACTCTGATACGATGCGTATGTTACGCAAGCAGAATGATGGACCATCCACTCCCATTAGCCGCTATTTAGACGATATTGAGGCCCTGCATTGTTTAGAGTCGGGGCAGGAGCTGCCAAAGCATCTGCAATCTGGCGTCAAACAGCTGAGTCAGGAGGCCCCCTGACACCCTTCTCCCCCTATGATCACGCACCCGGGTATGCAATATGAAAAGAAGGCCTTGGCAGAAGGCTTTTGCCGAGTGTGCGGCATTGATGAGGCGGGGCGCGGACCGCTTGCCGGGCCGGTGGTGGCTGCTGCAGTCATACTGCCGCCCGGCTTTACCTTGCCGGGACTCACAGATTCCAAGCAGCTATCCGCCCGCAGACGTGAGGCCCTTTTTGAGCAGCTCATGCAGAGTCCGGATGTGCAGAAGGGGGTTGCTCAGGCTACGGTGGAGGAAATTGATTGTCTGAACATCCTGCGAGCGACGCATTTAGCCATGGCGCGTGCGGCTCAGAGCCTCGATCCCCCGCCGGGTATCTGCCTCATCGATGGTTTGCCTGTGCCAGGGTTTCCCATTGCTGCGCGCTCTATTGTGAAGGGCGATGCGCATTGCTTGAGCATCGCCGCAGCAAGCGTGATCGCGAAAGTCACACGCGATCATATTATGCGCGAACTGCACGCCCAGTTTCCGCAGTATGGCTGGGATCACAACGCCGGTTACGGTACTGCACAGCATTTGAAAGCTATCAACGAATATGGAATTACGTCACACCATCGCCGCTCGTTTGCACCTGTTGCACAGGCTACGTTGCCCCTGGAGTTTTGAGGATGTTCCGGACGCCCGTTACCGTGGCGCCTACGGGGAGTTGGTAGCAGCGTCGTTTTTACGTTCGAAAGGTCTGCGCATTTTACGGCGCAATTTTCGTTGGGGGCGTCGGGGTGAACTTGACATCGTGGCGCGCCACAACGATGAACTCGTTTTTTGTGAGGTGAAAAGCACGATAGCTCCCGCTGCCGGCGATCCCGCCCGAGCTGTCAATTTTGGCAAACGGCGGTTGCTGCGTCTTGGAGCCGCCAACTGGTTTTACTTGTTGGGGCGTCGTGTGCCCGCGCGTTTTGACGTGGTGGAAGTCTTTCTTGCCGCTGGCGAAAAGCCATTGTTGCGATGGAGCCGAAATGTGTTCCCGGTTTCGGCGAATCAGTGAGATCTCTTTATATTGCTAACTATTAGTTGTCATTCTCTTGCATATTTTTCTGTGCTGTGCTAGGCTGGGCGTCCATGGGCAGCAGAACACAGATTACTCATTTGACGGCTCGCGAGATTCTCGACTCGCGTGGCAATCCCACAGTGGAGGCAGAGGTGCATTTGGCAAGCGGCATCTTTGCACGCGCATCGGTGCCCAGTGGCGCATCCACCGGCAGCCAGGAAGCGCACGAATTGCGCGATGGTGAGCGCGAACGTTTCTCGGGCAGGGGAGTGCTCATGGCCGTGGAGCATGTGAAAGACGCCATTGCGACGGTTTTACTGGGTGAAGATGCGTTGCAGCAGGAAAAAATCGACCGGCGGATGATCCAGTTGGACGGCACGGCTCAAAAGAGCGATCTGGGAGCAAACGCTGTGCTTGCGGTGTCGCTTGCGATAGCACGTGCCGCGGCGAAAGCTGTACACTTGCCTCTGTTTCGTTATCTGGGCGGGGTTGGAGCCGGTCGTATCCCTGTGCCCATGATGAACGTCATCAATGCCGGCGCTCATTCTGATGCACCGATCGATTTTCAGGAATTCATGATTGTACCGAAGGGGTTGCCAAACTTTCACGAGGCGTTACGATGCGGTAGCGAGGTGTTTCATGCGCTGGGGGACGTGTTACGCTCCAAAGGGATGAGTACATCTGTGGGTGATGAAGGAGGATATGCGCCTGCATTGGCCGGTGTCCAAGCTACATTGGACGTTATTCTCACCGCCATCTCTCGCGCCGGCTATCGTCCGGGGGAAGATGTGTTTCTCGCTTTGGATGTAGCCGCCAGTGAATTTTACAATCCGGACACGCGCCTGTACACCCTGCGCAAGAGTGGAGGCGGCGCCATGTCTGCACGAGATCTCATTGCCCAATATACGCAGCTCATTGCCGGGTATCCCATTATTTCCATTGAGGACGGATGTGCGGAATCCGATTGGGCAGGTTGGCAAGAGCTTACCCGCGCCTTGAGTAAGCGTTGCATGCTGGTGGGGGATGATCTTTTTGTAACGAACCCGCGCATTCTGCGACAGGGGTTTTTGCAGGGAGTTGCCAACGCTGTGCTGATTAAGCCGAATCAAATCGGCACTCTTTCGGAAACGCTCCAGACTCTGCGGCTTGCTAATTCACATGCTTATGCGACCATCGTTTCCCACCGCAGCGGGGAGACGGAGGATCCGTTTGTTGCCGATCTGGCTGTGGGGGCGGGCGCCGGATATATCAAGGCAGGCTCGCTCTCTCGTTCCGATCGGCTTTCCAAGTACAACGAGCTTTTGCGCATTGAAGAAATGATGGGAGGCGAATCATGCTTTGGCAACTGCTGAGCGGACGAATCTCAGGGCAAGACGAAAAGCTTGAATGGTACTGCCGGGATTGGCCTGTCCCTTCCCCGCCAAGGAGAAGGCTGTGCCGTGATCCGGACTGACGCGAAGCCCGGGGAGTCCCAAGGTGATATTCACCCCCCGATCAAAGTCCAGCAGCTTAAGTGGTATGAGCGCTTGGTCGTGGTATGGCGCCACAACGCCATCGTACTCTCCGCGAGAGGCGTCGCGATACACGCTGTCTGGCACGCAGGGACCGTAGATGCGGACGTGCGGCAGTCGGCGGCGTAGTTCTTCCACCGCCGGAGCGATGATATGCATCTCTTCATCTCCAAACGAGCCGGCTTCGCCGTTGTGCGGGTTCAGCCCTGCCACAGCGATGCGTGGGTGAGCGAGACCGAGACGGAGCAGGTATTCAGCCAGCAGTTCGCCCACATTCACGATTTGTCGCGCAGTGAGCATTCCCGGAACATCACGCAGAGCCACGTGGGTCGTGCAGAGCGCAACGGTCAGATGTTCCCCAGATAAGCACATTGCATATCGCTTAGCGCCAAGATATTCTGCAAAAAATTCCGTTTGCCCGGGATAAGAAAAACCAATATCGTGCAGACTTTGCTTGCAGACGGGAGCCGTAACCACTGCATCGATTGCTCCATCGCGCAAGGCTTGGGCTGCGCATTCAAGTTGATCCCAGGCTGCTTGTGCGGTTTCTGGCGTGGGAATGCCGGGGGAGCAAGTGATGCGTCTGCCCATGCAAAGAAAACGCGCGGGCTCTCCTTCCATCTCGCGCAGGGCGAGCTGCATCATTTCCGGACCGATGCCTGCCTGGTCTCCCAAGGTGTAGCCGATAACGGGGAGTGGAGACGCACTCATGGATTTACCTCCTCCGCCGTATCGTCATCATGGAGCTCAAGATCTCTCACAGGTGGTGTCGGTACATTCTGGATGTGACGCGGTCTGTACGAGCGGCGTGTGTTGATGTATTCCTCATGTGAATCACGCGGCTCAAAGCGTAATTCGGCATTTACCGAGGTATGATATACCATTGTGATGACAGCAGCGCTCACCGTAATCGTCAGTATCAATGCTCCCAAAAACGATTTCATCCGCCGCCATTATACACCCCCCGAAAAAATTGGCAAGTACGCTTCCCGCGGAGTGAGGCATGCGCATGAGAACATGAGATTGCCAATTGCATTCCCTTATTTTTCTTGTTTTCAAAAATATAATCTATTGGAAATAAAGTAAGTAAGTATAAAAATGACCTGATCATCTCTTTTCGAAAGAGATGTCAATACCAAAATGTAAAAATTAAGAAAATAAAGAATTTTATGTGAAAGTGACCATTGCTTGTTTGGATAGAGCAACCGATCGATAATCTGTACTTCAATTGCTGCATCATACTAATTATGAATTAATTATGTGCATGTTGCCTGTATATCTCTTTCGAAAAGAGATATACCAACACCCCGTTAGGGAGAGAAATTATTCTGATATTAGTTCCAAGATAAAGAGAAGAGAGCAGCACGGACATGGATATTGAGAAGGAACAAGAGGTAATGATATCTGTTGTCATGCCTGTTCACAATACGAAGAGAAAATACTTTTGTGAAGCCATCGAAAGTATCCTCTCGCAGACGTATAAAAATTTCGAACTTCTCGTTATTGATGACTGCTCCATTCCTTCCGTCAGAGAGACAGTTGATTGTTACATGGATGAAAGGCTCAAATATTTCAGACTTGATGAAAAGTCTGGTGCGGCTATTGCGCGTAACTATGCCATAGACAGAGCAGCGGGAGAGATAATAGCTTTCTTGGATTCCGATGATATCTCACTGCCGGATCGTCTTGCAAGACAACTGAGTTTTTTGATTAATAACCCCAATATCGGGTGCATAGGAACAGCAGTCAGGGAAATTGGAAAACGGCGAGGGGCTATCACTTACAATCCAGTCTCAGACATACCATTCAAACTACTTTTTACAGGGTGTGTGCTTTGTCAATCTAGCGTCATGTTGCGTAAATCAATACTTGATAGAAATAACCTCCGTTATGATCCCGCATACGTACCGGCAGAAGATTATGCACTCTGGTTAGAACTTATGGGATACACTCAGTTTGCAGTCTTGCCGGAGGTGTTGACTTTGTACAGGAACCATTCTGCAAGCATATCGTATTCTCGCAGAGAATTGCAGATTGAAAAAAGTGGATTAGCACAAGTTAACGCCATTGAGAAATACTGCTGTGTAAAACTCGAAAATAAAAAAATTTGGCAAAGATTTTTCAGTGTACAGGCTCTATCTCCCAAAGAGCTGGATGCGTTATTAGAGGACATAAAAAGCTTGCTGAAAAACATTAGTCATCAAGGGTATACTGAGAAAGATTTAAAGAATGCCTTTAGAAGTAAGATAAAAAAACACTTCTACAAAATTCGCACCGTGCGTGGGCAATATGCTTTGTTGTGTTCCAGACTTGGTTCTTTTTTTAACTTTCCACTAAAATGGAAACTGTTTTGTTTTATAACCCGGGGGCTGTTATGAGAGCGAGTTCACCTCAGAGCCTATGGGCGCGAGCCGGTGAAGATGCTCCCCCTTTACGTCAACGCGGCCAACACTATTCTCGTTGTCCTCGGCAGACGCTATCCAGTTTTCACTGGCATTATTTCTCAATATTATGATCTATAACATATTTGATACAAGATGAAAATAGCTATTATAGGAACGGGATACGTGGGGCTCCCCACAGGTGCAGGGTTGGCGAGTCTTGGACATGATGTGACGTGCATTGATTGCATCAAGGATACAATAGAAACACTAAAAGCGGGGAAGGTAACGCTTTACGAGAAAGGTCTCGAGGAGTTGCTGACGTCTGGGATGACATCTGGGCATTTGCACTTCACTTGCTCGATAGAGAAGGAGGTTGTCCGGGGAGCACAGGTTATCATCATCGCAGTGGGAACGCCGGAAAATCTTCGCACTGGCGAAGCCGATCTATCTTATCTGTTTGCTGCAGTGGAACAGGTGACAAAAAAGCTCGAGGCTCCAACTGTTATAGCGATCAAGTCCACCGTACCAGTTGGGACAGGCGATGAAGTCGAAAGATTCATTCGCAAAACGAACCCAAGAGTGCAAGCGGAGGTTATCAGTTTGCCGGAGTTCCTGCGCGAGGGTTACGCTGTGCACGACTTCTTCCACCCGAAACGTATTGTTGTCGGTACACAGAGCGAAAAGGCGCGTTCTCTCATCCGTGAAATGTATGCACCCCTGAGCCCTGCTCCGAAAATGCTCTTCGTATCGCGCCGCTCATCCGAGCTCATTAAATACGCCTCCAATGCATTCTTGGCGATGAAAATTCACTATATCAATGAGATGGCCGATTTATGCGAAGCTGCAGGCGCTAACATACATGAAGTGTCACGAGGCATGGGCGCAGATACGCGCATTGGTTCAGCATTCCTTCAACCGGGTCCGGGTTACGGAGGCTCCTGCTTTCCAAAGGACACAAAAGCTTTGCTACATATGGCGCGTAAACATGGCATAAACCTCTCCCTTGTTCGCTCTACAATTTTGGGTAATGAAGAACGTCGTAAGTTGATGGCAATTAAAATATTAAAGTCTGTTGAGGATATTCAAAGACCTCGTATAGCGATTTGGGGATTGGCTTTCAAGGAGGGAACGGACGATTGTCGTGAAAGCCCAGCTATCGGAATCATACAATACATCATCACTCATTCAGACGCTACTGTAGTTGCCTATGATCCAAAGGCGATGCAGAACGCTCACAAGTTGCTGGGAGATTCGATCAAATACGCATCAAACAAGGAAGCCGCCGCGCAGGGAGCAGATATGTTGGTTATCTTGACCGGATGGGATGACTTCATATCTCCCGATTTAAAAAAGCTTAAAATGATTATGAATACGTCTCGCATCATGGACTTGCGATTTACCATGTCCCTCACAGGATCCTCATTTTGACTACCTTATTACTTGACATCTATGAAATCCAAAGTATTAATCACTGGTATAGCTGGGCTGCTTGGCAGCAATTTCTCAAGGCATCTGTTGAAACGTGGATATGAAGTCATTGGTATAGATGATTTTTCCGGAGGGTACAGGGAAAATTTGGCGGAAGGAGTCCAATGTCTCAACATCAACTTGGCAGACCTTGAGGCTGTAGATCAATTTTTTCGAGAGCAGAGACCCGACTACGTTTACCACTTTGCCGCGTACGCTGCAGAAGGATTGAGCCCGTTTATTCGCAAGTACAACTATACAAATAACTTAATTTGTTCGGCTAATTTGATCACCTCCTCTCTCAACTACGATGTGAAAAAATTTATCTTCACGTCATCCATGGCAACCTATGGTCGAGAAAACATACCACCATTTACGGAGGATATGCAGCCGAAACCTTTAGATCCATATGGCGTTGCCAAGTATGCTGTAGAGATGGATTTGAAACTTGCGCACGAGCAGTTCGGTCTTTCATATACTATTATCCGCCCGCATAACATTGTAGGTATCTATCAAAACTTGTGGGATCGATACAGGAATGTCATAGGTATTTGGATACGTAAGGCAATCCATAATGAACCCCTGACAATATTCGGTGATGGGCAGCAGACCCGTGCATTCTCAGATGTTGATTTCTACTACGAGCCTTTTGAGAAGGTAATGTACGATTACAGCGGCGAGATTTTTAATCTTGGTGCCGACAAAGAACGAACAATCTTGGAGACCGCACACTTGGTACGAGATTGCGCCCATAATTTCGGATTTAATCCAGATCTTCAATTCTTAGAACCGCGGCATGAAGCAAAATTTGCATTCTGCAACCATGATAAGGCTAAGAAACTACTTAATTTCAAAGATGCCACTAACCTCGAACATACAGTCAACAGGATGTTTGAATGGGCCCTTACTCAGCCAGATCGCCCCGTTAAAAGCATAGATTATGAAATGACTCGCCAGTTATATTCCTTTTGGAGATAAGCTTACTATGAAAGAAATACCTATATTTGTATCAGGGGATGAGAGCTACGCGCCATATATCGCAGTTCTTATAGCGAGTGCGTGCAGTAATACGAACTCATTTTTGCGCTTTTATATCATCGGAGATCCTGTGAATTCCTTCACGAGACGGCAAATTGAATCCATGAAAAAGAAATTTGAAAATTTTGATGTAGAATTCATGGACGTGGATATGCAGGTCGCGTTCGCCTCATTTCGTACGGCTTCCTCTTTCAAGGCGGCTCCCTACTGGAGCAATACTACTTATGCACGAATTCTTATTCCGCAGCTTCAACCACATATTACGAAAGCTGTGAATCTGGACGCCGATGTTATTATCTTGGGCGATTTGCAAAACATGATAGATATAGATATGGAAGGGTATGCTCTGGCAGGTGTACCAGACAACTACATGATCAATGATTGCTTGGCCAAAGGTCAAAACTATATGGATCTTTCCACGGAGATGCTCCAAAAGTATTTCAACGCAGGGGTTTTGTTATTAGACTGCGAAAAGTGGCGCGAGCAAAATATTACAGAAAAATTATTTGAGATTCATCGAAGGTATAAGAAGAAGCTGAAGTATGTAGAGCAGGATCTTCTTAATAAATACTTTGATAATAACTACAAAGTCATTGGCACTGAGTACAATTTGCTCAATTCTAACATTGCCACTCTCATAGAATGTCCGGAAGAGTTTAAAGGGTTGCCGTACAAAAAGTGGGATTGTATCGTTCGGCACTTTGAGGGGCCCATGAAACCGTGGTTGTACAATGAGAGAATATATAATGATTATCGCTGTAAGACATTAAGTTTCGACCAGTTTTGGTATTATGCCGCTATGACGCCTTTTCACGAAGGACTAAAAATGAAATTTCAAAGTAAAAAATTCTGGTAATATGATACATAAAATTCCTGTTTGTTTGTGCTGTGATGAGAACAATCTGCGCTACGCCTGCGTAACAATAGCGAGTGTTGCATATACATCCTCTGTTCCTGTTGATTTTTATTTGCTGCATACAACAATTTCTCGCGGTTTACAGAAGGTTGTTGTTGCTTGGATTCAGCGGAGTTTTCCAACTTACACTGTCACTTTTGTGGATGTGACAGCTTCTTTAACTCCCACTCGTACCAAGCAGCAGATACAAAGCCTTCCCTTCCATGTATTTGGAAGATCTTTGGCTTCTGAACTATTGCCAGAGCTCGATCGAATCATCTACTTGGATACTGATGTGATTGCCTTAGATGACATCATAAAACTATACCAAACTGATATGGAGGGGTATTCCACGGCAGCGGTACATGAGTACTGGTTAGAAGATAGGGAATGGGGAGAAAAGATACGAAGCCATATTGCTTATCTGCGTTTGCCTTCCGAGCATCGCTACTTCTCCTCTGCGGTGCTAGTCATGGATTGTAGGCAATGGCGACAGCAGAGAATCGCCGAAAGGCTCCTGTTGTTATGTGATGCGTACATAGGGATTACACAATACCCGGCTCAGGATCCGTTAAACAAGTTGTTTGCAAACAACTACAAAGAACTGGATGCCGTATACAACGCCACGGATCGAGCCTTCCTTGATTGCTTGAGAAGAGGAAAAACAGACGAACTGCTACGGCTGAAAAATGGTCTTGTGGTGCGTCGTTTTGCTGGTAATAAACCTTGGAATCAGGTTTATTTGTACAGTGACCTTGAGAATAAGGGTTGTTCTGATCAGTTTAATGATTGGTGGTTTTTTGCTTCCCTAACACCTTTTTGCCAATCACTGGAAAATGACTTTCTGGAAAAGCAGATGGCAGATTTCAGGAAGTACGAAAGCTCACGAACATGTGTCATCGGAGCACAAAGTGCCATGGATGACTCCCTTGGATCATGCACTACTACAGCGCGAGGTGCCAGGGCCTGCAAGATATCCTACCGGTTGTTGGGCTTTCTTCCGTTGTTCAGAATAGAATGCGATCGTCGGCTGAAGAGAAAATACAGATTATTTAACAAGTTAACACTCATGACAATCAAAAGAAAGGAGATGGATTGATGCCAGACTTTAAAAAAAAGTACGATTTTATTATTTCCTTGGGTCGTTTCTGCCACACGACTGCCTTATTGGCAAATAATGGGTTGAAAATTATTGATGGACCATGGGATTGGAGTGGAACAGCACACCGGGAAACCGTTTACGGAAGAATTGAGTGTTTATATAAGGGTTTTGGGAACTACTTCAACAAGAGGGATTTTGTCCCTTTTAGCTCGTACAAACAAGATCTTTATATGGATTGGTGTAATGAGGCTATTAAAACAAATGGCAAAAAGGCAGGAGATCCAGACACCAATGTTGAGGGAGTCTACTACAACGAGCGGACTAGAACTTACTACCTTCACGATTTTAGTGCGAAATCTTCTTTAGATGAACAGTTCCCGCAAATTAAAGAAAAGTACGCTCGCCGATTCATGCGTACTCTTAATTTCATCAAAGCAAGCAACAGCGTATTACTGGTCTATATGAATAATATGGCTGATCAACGGCGAAACATGCCTCTGGAAACATCGCAAGTGCTCCGCGTAATGCATGAATTGAGAGCAAAATATCCATCTATAACACTTGACTTGTATATGTTTGATCATAGTTCTGCCTTCAATGGGGAACATTTCCAAAGAATTGTCCATGATGTGGGTATTATCAGATATCTCTCCAATCATCATGACGTTTTTCCTGCAACAGATCAGGTTTTAGGACATTGCGCAAATGGACTTATGATGCCGATTTCCGTCTGTTACATCCTCAGTAAGATTGAGTTGACGGATAAACATAAGATGATTTAACGGCTCTGCGTCAGAAGAGTCATTCGAATGACGCGAGGCAAAAATCGCGAAGAACGGGCTTCATACTTCCATGAAAAAAACAGTTTTCATGCTTTCTTTTTTGGATTGCATAATACCAAAAATAAAGAGCGTTAAATCGACGATAGTTTCGCTGATCCAGATCAATAAGGAACGACCGATGTCATTTATCGACTGCGACGTAGGGAGGTTTTCAGTCATCGCCTTAGGAATTCATACGCATGAAGTATGAACGCATAAAGATTTCTTAAAAACTCGCACTATAGGAGGACAAAGCCATGAAAACAAAACAAAATCTTTCAGACAATTCCATGATTGCCCTGTACAAGTTACTGCGCCCCCATCACGTCTCCTTCTCCCTCTTTGTCATTCTCGATTATATCGAGAAGAACCGCGGATGCACTATTTCTGACATAGCCGATGCCATGGACATATCCCGCACGCCGGTTCATAACCACCTCACCATTCTACGACGTCTCTCTCTCATTGAGACGTACACAACAGAAGATTTAACCGATTTTCGTCGCGTCCGGGTGTTTCCTACATTAAAGGGCTTCCTGCTTGTTCAAAATGCTCAAAAAATCCTTGAGAAAATCAACACAGGAGTGGGCACTTGAAGGGAGGCGAAGCCCCCTTCAAGAGCCTATTTACGAATTACGAATTACGAATTACGATTTGGGAAGAATGCGCGCTGTCGCGCGGCGTCCTATTTATGGGACAGGCATCAGGCTTTGCCAAGTTTGGTAGGCAAGGGCAAGCCGCAGGATGAGAGCAAAGAGCATTCCCCAAGTGATAGCGAAGGTGGCCTTGCCGCGGGCGGTGAGGCGTTGTGAACGCACCACACAATAAAAGATTGACGCTT
Source organism: uncultured Akkermansia sp. (assembly GCA_947588735.1). Lineage (GTDB taxonomy): Bacteria > Verrucomicrobiota > Verrucomicrobiia > Verrucomicrobiales > Akkermansiaceae > Akkermansia. The sequence goes on along the minus strand of CANQAD010000016.1, from coordinate 10,432 downwards.
GCAGCAGCGCCGAGCAGCAGAGAGACGCCAAGGGAGTAAAATTAAAGTAGATGAGGGGCAGCGCTAACGGCCAGAGAAAAGCAATGGCACAGTCCAGCAGGCCATGGATGCCGCCCAACCAAGCCACGACAGCCGATGGCGCCATGACACAAAGAAAGAGCGTAATCCGTGCGACTTTGCTGTATCTTACTTCTTGAGTGGGGATGTACATGGCCGTGTTCGTACTATGCCCCAAACTCCTGGCGCTGTCAATGATGGAATGAGCTGATGTCAATCTTCCAATTAGAAACGAAATTCAAACCTTCCGGTGACCAGGAACAGGCCATTGGTAAGCTCCTTAAATCTCTTCGTGCCGGGAACCGTCACCAATGCTTGCTGGGGGTGACGGGCAGCGGCAAGACCTTCACGATGGCCAATATCATTGCACACCAGGACAGGCCCGTCTTGGTGCTTTCGCACAACAAGACGCTCGCTGCGCAGCTCTACTCCGAATTGAAGTCCTTTTTCCCGCACAATGCGGTGGAGTACTTCGTTTCCTATTTCGATTATTACCAACCGGAGGCCTACATTGCCAGCACCGATACGTACATTGAAAAGGACAGCGCCATCAACGAGGAAATTGACCGCCTTTGCCTGAATGCGATGCGCTCGCTGCTGCTGAGAAAGGATGTCATTGTGGTGGCGAGCGTGTCGTGTATCTACGGCCTCGGTTCACCGGAGGACTACCGTAACCTTACGCTCTCCCTTGCATCAGGGCAGGAGATGAATCGCGATGCGATGCTGGTGAGTCTCACAGAACTGCTTTACGAGCGCAGCGATTACGATTTTCGGAGAGGGACTTTCCGTGTGCGCGGAGATGTGGTGGACATCTACCCCGGACAGAGTGATGGGGAAGCCATCCGCGTGGAATTGTTCGGGGATGAGATTGAGCGCATTTCGCTCATTGATGCCGGAACAGGGCGCGTACGCGAGAGACTGGCGAGCTATCTTTTTTTTCCGGTGAAGCAATATGTGTCCGCCCCGGAAAAACGGGAGGCGGCGATGCAGAGCATACGTGCAGAACTTGCAGAACGTGTAGCCTGGCTGGAATCTCAAAACAAGCTTATCGAGGCGCAGCGCCTTAAAATGCGTACGGATTACGATCTCGAGCTTATCAATGAAATCGGCTACTGCAAGGGGATTGAAAATTACTCGCGCCACCTTGCCGGGCGTGCTCCCGGCAGTGCGCCTTCCACCCTTCAGGACTATTTTCCGGCAGATCACCTGACCATCATCGATGAGTCGCACGCGACGATACCGCAGATCGGCGGCATGTACGAGGGTGATCGTTCCCGCAAGCAGGTGCTCATCGATTATGGTTTTCGTTTGCCATCTGCGCTGGACAATCGCCCGCTGCGCTTTGATGAGTTCATGGATCGTCAGGCGCAACTTATTTACATGAGCGCCACGCCTGGCCCCTTTGAGTATGTGAACTGCGTGCCGGGCAACAAGAGTTTTATCCCGATCTTGAAAGCAAAGCGAGGCAACACGCATGCCCGCAGCGAGAAGGCCAGCCAGGCCATTACCCATGCACCGGAGGGTTTTCGCGGTGTTTTCTTCCACAATTTGTCGGAATTGCGCGTGCTGCCGCATCCTTCTGATGCTCCGGTAGAAAACTTTGACCCGACGCGTCTCGGACAACCACTTATCGTCGAGCAGCTGATTCGTCCCACCGGTCTGCCGGAACCCCAAATTACCCTCTTTCCGTTGGAAGGGCAAATCGACAAGACGATTGAGCTATGTCATGAGCGCGTGCAGGCTCACGAGCGCGTACTGATCACGACCCTTACCAAACGTACGGCGGAAGATCTCACAGATTACTTGCGAAAAGTGGATTTACGTGTGGAGTACATTCATGCGGACGTGGATGCAATCGAACGCGTTGAAATTTTGCGCAAGTTGCGCAGTGGCAAGGTGGACATTCTCGTGGGCATTAACCTGCTGCGTGAGGGGCTGGATTTGCCGGAAGTCTCCCTCGTCTGTATTTTGGACGCCGATAAGGAGGGTTTCTTGCGCAACGAGACCAGTCTGGTACAGACCGCCGGTCGCGCCGCCCGCCACGTGCATGGCGAGTGCGTCCTCTTCTGTGATGTGGTCACAGATTCCATCCGTGCGCTCATAGAGGAAAGCGACCGCCGTCGCAAAATCCAGCTCGCTTACAATAAAGAGCATGGCATTGTGCCGCACAGCGTTGCACGAGCTGATCAGAGCACCTTGCGTCTTTACACGCCGGATGAAGATGAGGAGATCCTTACCGCAGCCGAAGAAGATGAAAGCCCCCAGGCTGCTATTGCGCGTTTGGAGAAAGAGATGCGCGAAGCTGCATCACGCCTGGACTTTGAGGTGGCGGCTGTGCTGCGTGACCGCATCAAGGAATTGCGTGGTGCATGAGCGATGTCAGATCATGCAGAGGCTGTGTGTGCGGAAATTGCGCTGCCGATCCAGGCTGTACTGCAGAATGGCTTTCATCAGCTCGCCGTGTGAAAGTCCGAACTTTTCCGCCCCCATGGCGAAAGGCCCGGATTTGCCAATGTAGCAACAGATGTTCATTTCGATGAGTCGCCGCGTGCCGGTGGCCGGGTCGATGCGGTAATCCAGTCGGAAATAGTCAATAGGGCCCAATCCGCGCCACACGGTCATCACGTCTTCGCGTATCCGCCCTTGCACTTGTTCGGGCAATTCAGCCCATTCATAGCCCAAGTGGTCATGCAACTTCAAGTCGCCTGTGAGAATGCCCTCTTTTTTGTCCGACCCCGGTTTTACAAAGCCTAAAATGGTAGGGCCGTCTAGGCCTCCAACAACCGGCACCGTATAGTCAGTGCCGGGGCAGAATTCTTCGATGAGAGCATCATGTCCCTGCGCATGGAGAGTACGCGCGCAATGGGATGCCGCTGACCAATCATCGGCTATATTGTCTTCGGTGATGCAGTCGGACGCGGCGCCAAAGCGTTTTTTCACAAAGAAGCGTTTAGCGTTGACGAGTTGTTGCGGCGGCGAGGCAGGAGGTTCAGAAAGCTTGCTGACAACTGTCCCCGGAGCCACGGGAAGCCCCAGCCCCGTGAAAGCCAGCTTCATGAGCCACTTGTCCTCTGCCGTAGCACGGATGTTTGGCGGCGCCCCCAAGTAGGGGATGCGAGCAAATTCGCAGTAAGATGAGATGAAGATTTCCGGGTTTTCCATCGGAATGCGATTGAGTAGCGAAAAGACGTAATCCACGTTTCCTCTCGCTTGGAGGATGGCGTACGGTTTCGAACTGGAAAAAACTTCGCAGCCGATACCCTGCAGCAACCGAAAAATGCTGTGGTGATACTGCGGATATCCTCCGTTCCCTTTGTACGGCTTGACGCTGAAATCAGGCCCATCGGGCGCATACGGAGCCAGATACAGCACCCGCAGCGACTCCCCGCAGTCATTCACCAATTTCTCCGGCACTCGTGGAAATGTTTTCGGTATCATGATTTCATTCTACCTGCAAACGTTGACCATGGCAAGCGGTTAGATACAACTTTCGGGACAACCGCATCAGGAAATACGGTTTTTATTTACGATTGGCGATTTGGGAAGAATGCGCGCTGTCGCGCGGGGGAGCAAAGCAGGGGCAGAGCGGAATTATTGGGAACAAACGTGATGGGTTGTCAGACAGGAGAAGCGTCAATTTACGATTGACGATGGATAAATCGCTTTTTTATTGATAATGTGCGTGTTATAAACGCAATCCCGCAATAGATCTGAACGTTCTTTCACCAGTCCATCGTCTTATGCGCCGTTTGACTCAATGGGGAACGGTGAGGGTTTGGGAGCGGTCGGGACCAACGCCGACGGAACCCACGGGGCAGCCGATGATCTCTCCAAAGCGTTTTACGTAGGCTTGGCAGTTGGGCGGCAGCTGTTCCCACGCGGTGCATTTCGTCGTGTCCTGCATCCAGCCTGGCAGGATCTCGTAAAGAGGTGTGCATTGTTCCCAGTCGCCGATGAGGGCAGGGGGGCACTCCAGCGTTCGGTCGCCGAGTTTGTAGCCGGTGCAAATTTTAATTTCCCGGCAGGCGTCCAGTCCATCGAGGTTGGTCATGGCCATCTCGTTGAAGCCGTTGAACATGGCAGAGAAGCGCAGCACCACTCCATCCGCCCAGCCGCAGCGGCGCGGGCGCCCCGTGGTGGCGCCGAACTCGCGTCCCAGCCCATGCAAGTAGTCGGCCAGTTGCGCATCCTCGGAAACGAAAGGCCCGGCGCCTACACGTGTGGTGTAGGCTTTGCAGACGCCGATAATTTTGTGGATGCCGGTGGGAGGTACACCGGAGCCGGTGCAGCAGCCGCCCGCACTCGTGTTGGAGGAGGTGACGAAGGGATAGGTGCCAAAGTCTATATCCAACATAGCTCCTTGCGCGCCCTCAAAAAGGATGCTTTTGCCGGTTTTTACCGCACGATTCAACACGGGTATGGTGTCGGTGATGTGCGCCCGCAGTTCATCCGCTGCCTGCATGATGGCACGCAGATTTTCTTGCGGGTCGGCGGCAGGATGTCCGAGGCGTACCAGCTCATCATTGGCTGTGGCGATGCGCGCTGTAAGGACGGTCCTCAGGTGCTCCGGATCAACGAGGTCGGCCATGCGGATGCCAATGCGGCGCACTTTGTCGGCGTAAGTGGGGCCGATCCCCTGTTTGGTCGTACCGATTTTGTGGTCACCGAGCGCTTCCTCCTGCGCAGCGTCAATTTCCTTGTGGATGGGCAGTACGACGTGGGCTCGGTCGGAAAGCAGCAAGTTTTTCGGACTGATTTCTACGCCAAGTCCACGCAGATAGGAGATTTCTTCGACGAGAGAAGTGGGATTAATGACGACGCCGTTGCCAATGACATTCAGTTTTCCGGGCCAGAGAATGCCGGAAGGTACGAGGTGCAGCACATATTTCTTGCCATGAGCAATGACAGTGTGTCCCGCGTTGCTGCCGCCTTGACTGCGCACGACAATATCCGCATCTTCGGTGAGGAAATCAATCACCTTACCTTTACCTTCATCTCCCCACTGGGAGCCTATCACGAGTGTGTTCATAGTATTTTTAAGCTTGATATTTGCCAGCCTTGAAGTCCTCAATCAGCCCGATGAATTCACCGAAGAAATAGGTGGCGTCTTTCGGACCTGGAGCTGACTCCGGGTGATACTGCACGCAAAAAATCGGCAGTGTTTTATGACGCAATCCTTCCACGGTGCCGTCATTGAGATTAATGTGAGTGACTTCGGCCTCTGGTGGCAGAGACTCCGGATCCACAGAGAAGCCATGATTTTGGGACGTGATGGCAACTTTGCCCGTGCGCAAATCCTTGACAGGTTGGTTGCCGCCGCGGTGACCAAACTTGAGCTTGAAAGTGCGTCCTCCGAAGGCTAAGCCGAGCAATTGGTGACCCAGACAGATGCCGAAAATGGGCAGCTTGCCGATGAGCTTTTGTATCTCTGCGTAAATATCCGGCAGAGCAGAGGGATCCCCCGGCCCATTGGAGAGAAACACGCCGTCCGGTTGCAGGGCCAACACCTCTTCAGCTTTGGTGTGGGCAGGCACGACGGTCACATCAAAACCATCCCGCCGCAAGCAACGCAGAATGTTGCGCTTGATGCCGAAGTCGAATGCTACAATGCGGTAGCGGATGGGTGGCAATTCTGCGTAGTTGGAGAGGTCTCCGGTGGTTTTGTTCGGCAGTTTCCAGTCGCGGGACTCCTCCTCCCAATGGTACGGCTTCGGAGTGGAGACCTCCGTAACGAAGTCGCTTCCCGCCATGGGCGGGGAGGATTGAGCGGCGGCCACAGCCTGCTCAGCGGTGAGTTCGGTGGTGAGACACGCCCGCTGAGCGCCTTTTGTGCGCAGCAGTTTGGTGAGCTTACGCGTATCAATTCCCTCAATGCCGGGGATACCGTGGCGTGCCATCCATTCCGGCAGAGATTCACGGCAGCGCCAGTTGGAATGCAACCGAGCTACTTCCGCCACAGCAAAGCCACGCACTTGGGGCTGAGCCGATTCATTGTCCTCTTCGCACACGCCGTAGTTGCCGATAAGAGGGTAGGTCATCGTGACGATTTGTCCGCGGTAAGAGGGGTCTGTAAGAACCTCCTGGTAGCCGGTCATTGAGGTGTTGAAGCATGCCTCGCCGGTCACAGTACCGGCAGCTCCGAAGGATTTTCCTTCGAATATCGTTCCATCTTCTAGCGCGAGTATAGCATTCATCCCTTTACGTGTAGCCGAGGGACTTTAGCAAATTGCTCATCGAAAAGCAAGACAAATCCTCGCATTCTTTCTGTTCTACATGATGTCAAATGAGGGAAAGCACGGAAAAAGGCGTTGACGAGCCCAAAGCGGGATATAACGGCGGAGCGAACATATGAGATAATATGTTGGTTTTTTACGGTTTGTTATTTGCTGGTAATGCTGATCTTGCGCATATTTTTCAACAGGCGATGACTCCAAGGGATGAAAAGAGGACCATTGAGTGATCCTTTTTCAGTTTGCTCGGAAATGGCAGCTTACAGTTTGAAAAACATTTTGCCCTGAACTGAGTCTCCCATTTTTTTCTGCCGGAAAAGCCGAAAAAGCAAGCTCACAGTAAAAAACAGACGACCGAACCGGACGCTTATTTATCGGTCAGGGAAACCGCATGAGGTGATACGATTTTCATTTGCAATTAACGATTGACTAATTGCGATTTATTGATAATGTGAGCGTTGAGCTGTTTTTTGAATCATGAGCGTATGCAGGAGAGGTCTTGGGAGCTATCATCATGATGACTGCTTGTTGTCATCATTTTTGGTGCGTACCAACGATAATATCAGCCAACAAGAGCATCTTCTCCGTTGATGAGCTTCTTTCAAGGGCGTTTGCCCTGATTCATCGGTCTCTGAGAACGCCTGCCCGAGGACTCACGTGAGCAGGAGTTAGATGAAGGTCCGTATAACGGCCTTATCGCGGAGCCGTTCAATCCATTCGCGGTAGCGTTTTTCACTTTGCTTGCGGCGAACCGCATCATCGACGGCATCCTTGACCTTGGAGAGAGGAGGAGCCGGAGCAAGCTTCTTGCCTTTTACGCGCACGATGGTGAAACCCGCAGGGTCGAGCAACGGTCCGGTGAGTTCCCCGACGGGAAGGCTGAATACAATGTTTGCAAATTCAACGGCGAGGTCTGAACGGGCAATAGGCGGCCAAGCTCCGCCGTCCTGCGCGTGGATATCGGCAGAATAAGTGCGGGCGGCATCTTCAAACGACAGCTCACCGGACTTAATTCGACGGCATATTTCCTGAGCAAGGGAGAGCTGATGCTCAGGGGTATCCTCCTGGGTTGAACCGACGGCCGGAATAAAGATTTTGTCGTATGTGATGGTATCTTTGGTAATGTCGCGGTAGTCAGATTTGGTAGCGTTGTATTCTGCGCGTATTTCATCAGGAGTCGGCGGTATCCCTCGGTCGTAGCGTGAGCTGCGCATGGCAGCCACCGTGGTTTCCTTCCGCAGTGATTCGCGGAAATCACTCAACGACATTCCGCTTTGGCGAAGCGCCTGCAGCAGCAAGTCGCGCTTCCCGTTAAATTGGTAGAGAATGCGGCGGTTGAGCTCCTCGTCAACGACGGTATCGGGTATCATGGCTCCTCGAGCTTCGAATTCGCTGAGCACCAACTCGCGATCAATCAACTCCCTGAGCACTGCTCCCTTCGCCTTGACCAGCTCTGAGATAAAACGAGGTCCTCGATCCGGGTAGAGCATGATCAGCTCGCGCAAGTACGGATCCAGGCGAGCACGCACCTCCGCCGAGGTAACGGGACGCCCGTTTACTGTGGCTGCGATGCGGTTGACAATACTTTTGCCGACCGGCACTGCTCGGTGTGCCGGTTGGGCGCAATAGGCGGTGCCTGTTCCGCAAAGGGTTGCTGCCAGCATGGCCGTCGCTGAGAAACCTCCGAACAACTTCATATGTGACTCATTCTACTGAAAACGCGCGTTAAAGCAATCATCTTCTTTGTCAACAGAAAACAAAATTGCAGGAGAAAAGGTCAAAATGACGTGTTTTTTGCCATGAGCGCATAAAAAACTGAAATCAAGCTTGACAAGCCGCTCTGATTATTGTACAACACGCGGCACACGACTATGGCTAAGAAAAGTTGGATCGAAAGAAATAAGAAGAAGCAAGCCACTGCGGCTCGCTATGCAGAGTTGCGTGCCAAGCTGAAGGCCGAGGGGGATTATGTAGGGCTGACAATGCTTCCCCGCAATGCTTCGCCCACGCGTGTGGTGAACCGTTGCGGTCTCACAGGGCGTCGGCGTGGCTATCTGCGCCGCTTCAATCTGTCGCGTATCGCGTTTCGCGAGTTAGCGAATCAGGGGATGATCCCCGGGGTGACGAAGTCGAGCTGGTAAAGCTTGATCTGGAAGGGTGAGAATACAAAGCGAGCGCGGGCTATTCTGGGGGGAGTGGCTCGCGCCTACTTATGCCGATATACGAGTACATAGCAGAGCATCCGGAAGATCCGGATAAATCATGCCCGATGTGCAGACGGGGGTATGAGTTGCGGCGTGCGCTGGATCGGGAGCCGGTCACACGCTGTCTGTACTGCAAGAATCCGGTTCGCAAAAAAATTGGTCCGGTGAGTGTGCCGCGCCTTACTGCCCCGCTTTCCATGGCAGATGCCAAAAAGGCTGGATTCACCGTCCTGGAGAAGAGAGACGGTGGCGAATACGAAAAAATTTAACCCATGATTGAACAAATCAACAACTGGTTGTTTATGACACCTGAGCAAGTTGCGCGGGTGGAATGGGAATACCCGGATGCCGGTACGATTGTACTGTTTCTCATTGGCGTGGCCTTCTTTTTGTTTTTGAATGCGTTCTTCGTGGCCAATGAATTTGCAAGTGCTCGAGTGCGCGAAAGTCAATTGGTGGCAGGTGCCGGGGATAAACCAAGTGAAGCCAGGAGCCGCAAAAACGCCCTGCACATCGTACATCACTTAGATTCCTATCTTTCGGCCAACCAGGTGGGTATCACCATTGCCTCCCTTGCCTTAGGCAATTTGGGCGAGCCTTTCATTGAGCAGCTCATCGCTCCGCCCCTCAGCTATTACATGCACCTTCAGCCGGTGGCAGTGAGCATTATCTCCTACGTCGTTTCGTACAGCCTGTTTACGTTTGCTCATGTGGTGCTCGGGGAGCTTGTACCCAAGAGCCTGGCCATTCGGCATCCCCTTCAAGTGGCGCTTGGCACGGCCAATGGCATGGTGCGCTTCGCCCGCTCCACGTCTTGGATTGTCAGGCTCTTCAACAATACGGCCAATGGCATTGCCCACCTCCTTTTCGGGGTGGATCCCCACTACGCTCCCAATTACTCCCATAGCGCTGAGGAAATCGTCCACATTGTGGAGGAGAGCGGTCGCAGCAAAGAGGTGACGGAAACGGAGGCTGAAATCTCCATGAATGCGCTTGAGCTCAATGACCGATCCGTGCGGGAAATTTTGGTGCCGCGCAACGATGTGGAAGTGTTGGACATCAGCGAGCCTTTCGAGAAAAATTTGGAACTTGTGAGCGCCAGCCCCCACAGCCGCTTCGCTTTGGTGGACGGGCATCTGGACGACGTGAAGGGCTGGGTGCATGTGAAAGATATGCTTAAGCTGGTGCGTTCTGGCAGCACGGATATCATGAGCGTGCGCCGACCGCTGAAAGTGGTGCCGGAAACGATGAAGCTGGATACACTGCTCAATTTCTTCTCCAAGGAACGAACGCACAGCGCACTGGTGGTGGATGAGCACGGAGTGGCGCTTGGTTTGGTGTATTTGGACGATGTGCTGGAAGAGATTGTGGGCGACGACATTCAGGATGAGTTTGAGGCGGATGAGAGCCGCGACTTTTATGAATTGGGAGACGGGCAGTACATGGCCAGCGGTTCTCTTTCTCTTTTTGATCTGGAAGAGGAACTGCCCGGCCTTGGCGAATTGGAAAACGACGCCGGCATTTCTACGCTCGGCGGCTACATCACGGACCGTCTCGATCACCTTCCGGAGGTGAATGAGCAGATCCGCATTCGCGACTACCTTGTTACGGTAACAGCTACGGACGGTCGTCGCGTGACCCAGGCGCGCATCCTCCACGCGCCCGAGCAAATTGAGTCCGCTGCAGCAGCGGGGTAAAGGAATCCGTGCAACGAGTCTCTCCGACCGAGACTGCCAACGTGTTTCTTTTTGTTTTTTTCACCGTCCTGTATTTTTGAGGTAACCGAGCCTAACTCATTGTACCATTCTTTCTTTTCGGCGTCCTGAATGATGAGGTAACGCGCGGAATTTCTACCTTAGTCCAAGGCAACCGCATTAGGAAATGCGGTTGCTATTGACGATTGACGAGTTACGAATTACGATTTATTGATCATGTGCGCGT
>CANQAD010000015.1 GCA_947588735.1 uncultured Akkermansia sp. | reverse complement strand
GGGTAACCGAGCAATTCCTCGACCGCATGATTCCCCATTTCCACCCGACCGGAAGGCAGCAGCAGGAGAAATGGCACGCCAAGGGCCTCCAGGAAGAGCCCTTTATCACGCTGCAGGTGTTCTTCCAAATCTCGATTGAGCCGACGCAACGACTCGACTTCTGCGTGACGAGCACGAACGTGGGCAGTCATGCTGCGTATCTGCGGCCACAGAAAGAAAAAAGGCAGAGCAAAGGCGATGAGCACCATCGCCACCGTGATTTCCCAGTCGATCATACGAGCCCCATTATACGCGCTGTCGAGCTCTCATTGCAACAGCAATTTCTTGTGTGTCCATTTCGCCATAATTCGCATGGCGAAAGCTTCACCGTAGGGAGATTGCGCGCAGCGTTTCGGGGCGTTATAAGAGGGATGTCATGAGTACGACATATATGTTTATACTGGGTTTGCTCCTGCTGCTGGCCGTGTTGGATTTGGTGGTGGGAGTATCAAACGATGCTGCGAACTTCCTCAACTCCGCCGTAGGCTGCAAAGCCGCAAAACGGTGGGTGATTCTGAGCGTGGCAGCGGTCGGGGTCATCGTCGGAGCTTCTTTTTCAGGAGGGATGATGGAGATAGCCCGCAGCGGCGTATTTGTGCCCTCGCAATTCAGTTTCCACGAGGTGATGATCCTGCTTACCGCCGTGATGCTCACGGATGTGATCCTGCTGGATATCTTCAACACATTCGGCTTGCCGACCTCCACAACGGTGTCGCTGGTCTTTGAATTACTCGGCTCCGCACTGGCTGTTTCCCTCTGCATCATCATGCGGGACGGTGACTCTATCGCATCCGTGGGCAACTACATCAATTCCTCAAGCACGCTCTCCATGATCGCGGGCATCTTCTGCTCCGTCGGTGTCGCTTTCACGTGCGGTTGCGTGGTGATGGGAGTGTCGCGCCTCATCTTCAGTTTTCATTACCAAAAGGCTTATCGGTGGATTGGCTCAGCATGGTGCGCTTTAGCACTCACCGCCATCACCTACTTTGCCGTGTTCAAAGGACTCAAGCATAGCACGCTCGTTGCCCCGCAGGTGATGGCATGGCTGCAAGCGAATATGGGAACAGCCGTTGTTTGCTCTCTGGGCATCTGGTACGCAATCGCCCTCTCATTGCAGCACATTTTTCGGGTCAACGTGCTCAGGTTCACCGTGCTGGCAGGCACTTGCGCATTGGCGCTTGCCTTTGCCGGGAATGACCTCGTGAACTTCATTGGCGTCTTCATGGCAGCGGAATCCTCGTTCCAAATCGCGCAAGACTTTGTGTCGGCGGGAGGCGACCTGTCCACCCTCAAGATGGGTGCGTTGGCGGCGCCGGTGCAGGCTCACGCGGCGTGGCTGATTGGCGCCGGACTCATCATGGTGGCGGCTCTCTTCTTCTCGAAAAAAGCGCGAACCGTAACGGAAACGGAAATCAAGCTCGCACGCAGCAGCGGCGGAGCGGAGCGATTCGGTTCCTGTGCCCCGGCACGCGCCGCCGTGCGCTTCACCCTGCAAGCAATTCATTTCATCAGCCGCATCACCCCTGCCCCCGTCCGACGATTCATCGCCTCCCGATTTGAGCCGCTGCGTCCGGAGGAAGAAGAGGACCATGCTTTCGACCTCATCCGCGGCTCCGTGAATCTCACGGTAGCATCGTTGCTCATCTCGCTCGCCACCTCGTTGCGCCTGCCTCTCTCCACCACCTACGTCACCTTCATGGTAGCCATGGGGTCATCGCTGGCCGACCGCGCATGGAGCCGCGACAGTGCGGTGTATCGCATCACAGGCGTGCTGGTTGTCATCGGCGGGTGGTTCCTCACCGGACTGAGCGCCCTGTTCGCCTCCTTCATCATCGCAGGAATGATGATCACCTGCGGCATTTGGGGCGTATGCGCCATGGTGCTGCTCGCCGGGTTCATTCTGGTGAAATCTGCCATTCTTCACCGTCTGAAAACGGCAAAACGTCCGCAGCTTCTCTCCCTCACCCATGCCGGTTTACGTGATGTAGGAATAACCTCTGCCGACCGCTTGGGGCGCATCCTCGGCATCTATACCGCCACAATGCAGGCCTTGCTCCACGAGGATCGCACCGCCCTCAAACGTCTGCGCAAAAAAGCGCGCGACATCGTACGCACTTTGCGTGCCGTGAAGGAGGACGAGTTGCTGCCCGCCTTGCAGGGGGCGGATGCTGCCATGGCACAGCGCGGGCAGATGGTCTTCCGCATCATGGAAAGCTGTATCAGTATCGCGGAAAGCCTGCGCAGCATCACGCAGGCCAGTTTCAATCACATCGACAACGCACACGTTGGGTTGGATGCCGTGCAAGCGCGCGAACTGCTGGACATGAGCAACCGCGTGACGTCCTTCTTCCCCGGTCTCATCGTCATGCTTGAATCCGGCGACTATACACCCATGCAGCGAGCCATGGCAGAGGCCGGGGACTTGAGTGAGCAATTTGCCGAGGCGATCACGCGCCAGCTCCTGCGCCATGACGCCGATGAATCCAATATGCGCACCCACATTCTCTTCCTCAATCTCCTCAACGAAACACGTGCCATGGTGCGCAAATCCTTCTCCCTTCTCAAGGAGCAGCAGGAACTTTTCGAGGGAAGATAATTCAAGGCTCCGTCCAAACTTCCCTCGTGGACTGGGGAAGGGTTAATGAAGGTCCCAAAGTTCTTCGACCAGGGCGCGACGCCGTTTGTATGTCGTACGAATATGAGCGAGAAGCTCTGTGACGTAGGGAGCGCCACCGGGTAATCGGGAAAATCTCTCCAATGTCCTCGCAAATCTGACATATTCCTTACGCGGCACTGCAGTCGGAATCCATCTCTTCAGATGACGGATACCGTATTGGAGGAGTTCCGAATGATATTTTCCGGCAGAATCGGCAGGTATTTCATGATGAGAGAAAACCGATCATAATGGTTTTGCATAATGAGCTGATAAAGGCGATCGACGTCTTTTTCTTCGGCATAAATGGACGCCAGATAACCCTCCTCATTTTCCTTATTGAGTTGCCTAAGGATGCAGTCGTACATCTTTGCCCAGTCAACGGGAGGAACCACTTTTTTAATTCTCGATAGTAGGAAAGATCGTACCGAACGGAGAGCACAAGCTGATAAAGGGTCTCGATGACTGCCGGTGTGTCATCTTGCCGCTTCACAATGTCGAGCAAGATTTCGAGAGATTGCTCAGATTCCCCTTTAACCGACATTCGCTTCTCCACCAGGTCTCTGGCTTCGGGAAGTTTCCCGGCATCTCGCAGGCGTTCTATTTCCGGGAGAACAATCTCATCGCACTTGAGGTGAGAGTGAATCGTTTGCTGAGCCTCCTCCTCCCGACCGAGTTTACGCAGCAAGTTCACCTTGTGACTCAGGAGTCGCTCTCCCATACTCGATTCCTGTTTCATCAGTTCAGTGTATGCCTCCTCCAGAGGCAGTGCGGTGAGCATAACATCGACATATAGCGAGTCTATGGGGTAGAAGTCATACTCCCTGTAAACGCTGTAGTTGGCCGCCTGACGCAGCTCCTCAAGCAGCTCGCGTTTCTCTTTAAGCGGCCATGATTCAAGCTTGGCACATGCTTCCAGCATTTCTGCAAACTCTTCGTGAAGGTCAGCAAGCTCCACATAATCATCATCACACATGGTTTCATCGTTTCGCTCCTGGAGCGTGTGGATGAACTTCATTATGATCCGGACTACTAATCGTGCATTACCCTTTTCCAATTCCTTCCCCAGGGCATCCAGCACATCTCTCATCCCCTCCGTCACAACCGTCCAATTGATACCATAGTCGTCGTAATGACCATACCACCCCCTTTTCTCCTCCACGTGATCAAATAACCTTTCCACCCTATTTGCAAGCTTCTCTTCCAAAGACGGGAATTGGACAAACTTCTCGCACAACCAGTCGTTCAATTCGCAGGCATAATCCACATTGCGCTGCGCCTGCTTCTGCACAAACTTTCTTAATTCGTCCGGCGATACTTGTTCCAAAAGTTTTTCCGGTACTAATGAGGTCTTATTCTTACGCTTCATGGACTTACTTTATAACAAAACGGCAGTCGTTTTTTCCCTTGCATTCCTGCCGAAAATTTCGATTGTTTGGACTATTTGTTTCTCTCTTTTTCCATGATCTCAACTTCTTCTAGAAAGCGCGCGTGTTCTCGCAATCCCTGCTCGCGCATTTTCTCCCAGTACGCGGTTATATCGAAGTAAAGTCGGTACCTAATTCTCCCCTCATCGATGGTGTGCACGGCATAAGCCTTGTCGTCTGTCTCGCTATGCCCAAGCTCCTGACTGTGGGAGTCGGGAAGACCGAGAGCGCGAATAACGCGTTTCTGAGCGAGAATATCGCGCTCCCAGTCATAAGCGGCATCGGGGGTGGTGTCCTTCATCACCCAAGCGGTTTCTTTGGTGAAGCCCGGACCTCCCTGTACATTCAGCTCCTGGTTTGCTCTCACGGCTGCGGCGCGTTCTGCAAACCTTGTCTCAAGCTCTTTGATCTGCTCCGGGGTTGCCTCTTCCGGTTCCAGCTGCCCTTCCAGCGGGGTGACGGTAACAATAATGCCGACGGCCTGCTTGATGTCATCATCGCCATAGTAATCGTGCTCCTTCATTTTGCGCAGGATATTCCTCACCTGTTTCACCTTCTTTTCGATGCTGTGCACCAAGGGAACCATTCTTACTTGGATGATCTTGTTAAAAGCCTCTACTTCTTCTTGGCATAAGCAATCATCATCAAGCTCATCTTGGACAAGTACCGCGAGCAACCATGTGAAGTGATCGCCTGTTTCGCGTGCAGACTTACAAAATTCTTTCGTTATGGTCGGGTTGGTGCCGTCCGTCTTTTCTGCGAGATCAATGGTATGCAGGTAACTGTGATAGAAGGGTTCAACAAGATCTAAGATTGCCTCGGCTTCCCGCGAACGAACTTTCACGCCCATCGGGGTGCAATTCAGAAAGGCGACCTCACGCACAATCTCATCGTTCCCGTAGTATTGTGCAGCCTGCATGCGTTCTATAAGTTCACGCACCTCACCGAAAAGCGAGCGAAGTTTTCCTTCCGGTTGAATAATGGTCATCAACCGCTTCTCAACTTGTTGCAATTCTTCCTCACTCCGCACGTCGCTTATACCAATAAAGCTTACAAGTCTTCGCCGCAATGCCTGCGCTGCATGAATAAAACGTGCCGTGTTCTCGGCACTTTTCCCATCCACTTTCTGAGCTGCGGCTTTCAGGGCCTCTATTTCAGTAATGAGTGGAGCGGCAGAATCCATCGTCTGTCCCTGCTGTTGTTGAGATTTTGTGTCGTCAGCAGCAGCAATGACGGGGGTAATCGCCAACATGAGGGCCACAGCCATGGTTGTTCTGTACGAGATCTTCATTGCAGTACACTCATATACCAAGTATTACCTGCCTTTGCAAACACGAAGTGTGCCATTTCATGCACACGAATTCAGTAAGTGCCCCTGGATATAGGCAGTTCGTTGCAATGAGAGCCCTCATCGTTCACTATTTCAGGTACAAACTGACGTCCTCCGTACTCACTTCGACCCTGTTCGACAAAATGTCGCAGATAAGAGCGATCCCTACTCCGATCATATTCCCACATAATCTCGGGCGAATAACCAGGCGCTCTTTGACGCTCCAGTTGCAAAGTTACAGTCTCCTCGCTCTGTTCCCATTCGTTACGGTGCCACCGTCTTGCCTTCCTGTTCATGCAACCATTTGTCGGGAGAACATAGCTAGAGGAACATTGCATCTCCACCCCCAGATGACGAAGCAATCCTTCCGTCATTTCATGCCGAATGACTTTCCGTTTCTCTGCGTTCACGATGAGACAAAAGGCACTTGATTCTTCTCCGCCGTTGTTGGTCAGCACAATTCCCGAGTCACCGGCAAATCCATCCCTGTGGCAAATTTCGTCCTTAAACTCAATCGCAGTTTCCGAAAAAAGTTGCCCCGCTTGTCGTAAGAGAATGACGCGATACTCATAGTCTCCATCAGGGGTCATCCTCCTTTTCACAAGAGAGAAGGTCCGTTCCGCATGAACCCACACGTTTACCGTCCGCCACGGATTCATCTCCGGCGACACTTTCCCCGCACAGCGGTCGGACAAAACACCGACGATATGCGTTTCCTTCGGTATCATCCCGATCACGCTGATGATCTCGCGCATCATCCGAAACTCATTGTTTATGCAGAAAATAAGTCCCAGCTTGCCAGGTTTACTCTCCTGCAGTTCTTTATCTAATACCTTTAACACCTCTCGAACTTCATTTCCTCCTCCTGCATGATAATGCAAGACAAGCAAGCCATCATTCTCTTTTTCCATACGATACGAGCTTTCTCCGTGAACCCCCTGTCCGGTCTCTCGTTTCACTCTTTCCTCCTCGCCCCCCTGTCTTGTCGAACGATTACTCATCTCATTCGACCAGAGGGAGTCTCGGCTTGCGCCTTCAAGGATGACCATCTCGTGGAGAAACTCTATGCACAGCCGATACAAACGATCCGACATCCGCAATATTTTGCACTTGCCATGAGCCAGTCCAAAGGGTATCATGCGGCGCATGAGCACAAGGAGGCGACGAGTCGTTATTTTGGGATCTACCGGAAGTATCGGCTCCAGCGCGCTCAAAGTTGCACGACAAATTCCGGAACGTATGCAGGTGGTAGCCTTGGCGGCGCACGGCCGAGTGGATGAACTGGCAGCTCAGGCACAGGAATTCGGTGTGGAGCATGTTGCCATCTATGATGAACAGAAAGCCTCAAAACTGCGTAATCTTCTCCCCACCAGATGCCATGTACATACCGGCGCACAGGGTCTTTGCGAGCTGGCATCACTCACACAGGCTGACATGGTGCTTGTTGCCATATCCGGTACGGCTGGTTTATATCCAACCCTTAACGCCATCGAAAGCGGCAAGGATTTAGCAATTGCAAGCAAGGAGGTGCTCGTGATGGCGGGCGAGCTGGTAATGAAACGAGCAAAAGAGGTTGGCGTCCACGTACTTCCAGTGGATAGCGAGCATAACGCCATTTTCCAATGTTTACACGCTCAGGCCACCAATCCCGAATGGGTAAAAAGGCTGGTTCTTACAGCAAGCGGCGGCCCCTTCCGCTGCACCCCAACCGAACAGCTTAAATCTGTCACCCTTGAACAAGCCTTGCACCACCCTACTTGGAGTATGGGCCGCAAGATCACCATTGATTCAGCCACTCTTTTCAACAAGGGACTGGAAATGATTGAAGCTCGCTGGCTTTTCGATGTGCCCATTGAACAGGTGGATATTCTGGTACATCCGCAGAGCATTGTACACTCGCTGGTAGAATTTACAGACGGATCTGTGCTGGCTCAATTGAGCTGCAGCGATATGTGCTTCCCCATCCAATATGCCGTCACCTACCCTGAAAGAGTGGATGGCAAGCTGCATCCTTTGCGGTTAGAGGAACTTTGCGATCTGCATTTTGAGCTCCCGCGGCGCGATGCATTCCCTGCCCTCGATTTAGCGCGCCGTGCTGCCACCATCGGTGGCACCATGCCCGCCATATATAATGCGGCAAATGAAGAAGCCGTGCGTGCCTTCATCGCCGGTAGGTTAGATTTCCCAGGCATCTGGCACACAGTGGGACACGTGCTTAACCAATTACCCGCGCACACCAACTCGCCGGACCTCGCCACCATTTTGAGCGATGACGCTGCCGCGCGAGAGTGCGCTCGCACTATCATAGGTTAATGTCTTAGTTCACATCTTGGCAGCAATATGGAAATAAAAGCGCACGCGCCCAGAAACATTGGGTAAATAAGCTCAGGGATCATCTGTGCCGCACTTACCCCACTCAACCGCGAGGCCATGAGCAATTGAGCTCCGTACGGGAGAGTTCCCTGCATCAGACAGGAAAACGTATCCAGCAAGCAAGCTACCCGTGCCGCAGGTATGTGGAATTTTGCAGCAATTGCACGCGCTATGTCTCCCACCGTCAGGATAGCAACCGTATTGTTGGCCGTGCAGACGTTGGAAAGAGAGACCATAATCACGATACCTAACTCAGCCGTACGCCGACCACGTATGCCGCGCAACAACAGCTGGACTAAACAAGCAATTCCCCCGTAATGGCGAATAAGCCCCAGCAACCCGCCCGCCAGCAGGGTGACACAGATAAGTTCGCTCATGCTCAGCACCCCTTGACCAAGTGAGCTGAGCCATGGAAAGATTTCCCCCTCGCGCACCAAGCCGAGCGCACCAGTAGCCAAAATACCAACAAAGAGCGCCGGTAGCACATGGACTCCTGCCAATGCCAAAATGAGTACCACAACATACGGCACCGCTCCACCCCATGCTGGCATCTCTTGCAGGGGCAGCGTTCCTTCCACGCCTTGCCCACGCACAACATAGATAAGCATGGCCGACAGAGCCGCAGGCAAAACGATACGAAAATTCGCCCGGAATTTATCCCTCATGGCACACCCCTGGGTACGTGTTGCGGCTATGGTGGTATCTGATATGAAGCTCAAGTTATCCCCAAAAAAAGCGCCGCCTACCACAATACCACAAATCATGGTTATACCAAATCCGGAACTCTCTGCCAATTTTACAGCCACCGGCATAAGCGCCACAATCGTACCCACCGAAGTACCAATGGAAAGGGAAATGAGGCAGGCCGCCAAGAACAAACCCGCAGGTAACATATCTGTCGGCATGAAATGCAGGGTGAGAGCAACTGTGGCGTCCACCGCACCCAGTGCACGCGCCGACTCCGCAAAAGCCCCTGCCATCATAAAAATCCAGATCATCATCATGATGTCGCGATGCGCCGCACCTCGAGAAAAAGCTTCCAATTTCTCACTAAATGACACCTTTGGAAAAAGCAACAGCCCCCATACCGCCGCCAATATAAAAGCCACCGATACCGGCAAAGCATAAAAGCCATCGTTCAGCAACGCGGTTCCCAGATATAGCGTAAAAAAAAGAAGAGGTGCAGTGAGGATCCAGCGCGCGCGGGAAGGAGAGTCCACTTGTTCGGAAATTTTCTTCATGACGGTATTTCAGTAATGCCAGGACGATCCATGGCTCCCAGTTGATTGAGCAAAGTTGGCAGGCCAATGAGCCCCTTCATGAAGTCACGGTACGAACAAACAAGGGTACGCGTGGCATCGGCTCCCTCATCCAGACACTCGATGCGGAATCTGCGCAGTCCAAGTCGCATTGCCGACTCAACGCAACGCACCGCTGTCTGCGCCCGCGCATTGAAAAGCGTATTGCGGCATCCTTCATCGCTCAACAGATAGTGCTCTGCCCCAGTACGATCAATGACGCGCACTCTTCTTTGCTCACACGGATGTCCGCAATCCTTAAAATTATGCCCATGTGAGAGAAACGCGCAGAATACGCAATGCTCACTGTGAAAAAGGGGCATATGCTGGTGTAACACCAGCTCAAAATAAGGTCCTGTCCCTCTTGACAATAAGTTCATAATTTGCTCGGCATTAAGGTCATACGAAACCGTGCAGGCCAACATGCCAAAATCGAGCCACAACTGCAGACTACGCGCATTGGCTACATTGAGCGAGAAGTCTGCGACTATGGGCACGCCGCTTCCTCGCCAATAGTAGGCTGCGCCCAAATTGCGCACAAGCACGCCATCCGGGTGCATGGCGTGTATATACTTGAAATATCCGGTCTCGTGCGGCTTCATTATGCGCAAAGATGCCGCCCATAGTTCAATGTTCGAGTGTTGGGAGCGTAAGCGAACCGCTAAGTCCTCCAAATCCCGCAAGTTCGGCAGATCCAGGTAAAGCCGCCTCACCCCGGCGCCTGCCGCAGCCAGAGCCTGTTCCTCCGTGCGTGCCAGCAGGCTCAGTTCAAAATCTCCCGGAGTCGGGACATCTTCAAAATGTGGCTCCGCAGACAACCGCTGGCAACATGAAAAGTCTGAAGGGACAGTTTTTAAATGTTCCACAAGAGCTCGGCGCATACGATTAAGTTCTGAAAGCGGAAGCATGCAGTCCTCTGCCACCTGAGAGCACAAGCTGCCTAGCGCATAACCAGTACCGCCTAATCTCCCTAACTGTTCGCGCATAACATTGAAGGTTAAAGGATGTTTTTGCGCCGGAGCAAGCGGCATGAGACTCGCCACCCTCGCTTGCCCGCAAACAAGCAGCAAAGGCTCTCCAATCTTTCCAGTGGCTTGGATGTGCAGCAGCGCATGGGCCGGCTGTCGAGGAATACGCATTGTTGCCCATGTGGCATGCAACTCTTTTTCCAATGCGGGATCGGATGTTTTCCATACCAGTTGCCCGGGCTTCACGCCTGACCAGTCAATGTTGGAATACTTTTTGTGGAAGATGAGTGTACGCCCCTCTGCAGCAACAATCCGCCCTCCCTGCTCCTCATTGCAATCCGCCCCGTTATCCAATACGTAACCTTCTCCAGGCGCAGCCGGCACGGGAAACGGTTCCGCCAAGGTGATCCGCCCTCGCAGACTACTCTCTACTCTCCCCATCAACACTCCGCGTTTCTTACCGTAGCGACCATGCGTGAGTCGAGGGTGATCCGTACCCTCCAGCCAGCCCGTGGAAAAACCGCGTGAAAAAGCCATCTGCATACTGTACATGTCATGCTGACTCGGATTGTAGCCTCGCCCGCTCAGAGCCGCATCCAACGCTCTTCTGTAAGCACGCACCACCGCGGCCACATACTCTGGCTTCTTCTGGCGGCCCTCAATTTTGAAGCATTTGACGCCAGCGGCAAGCATTTGCGGCAACAAATTGATGGCACACAAATCCTGAGGAGAGAAAATGTAGCGCCGCTCGCTCATACCTGTCTGCTTGCCATCCACACGCAAACGGTAGGGCATCCGGCAAGCCTGCGCACATTCCCCGCGGTTGGCACTTCTCTGACCCAAACTCTCACTGGTGAAACACTGCCCGGAGTATGCCACACACAGCGCCCCGTGACAGAAAACCTCGATGCGTGCGCGAGTGACAGCCGCACAAGCCGCTATCTCATCCAGCGATAACTCACGTGCAAGCACAATCTGCTCCGGTGCATAGAGCTCGTCCACCAGCCGTACCGCCTCCGGACTGCTTACGGTCATCTGGGTGGAGAGATGGAGCGGCATGTTCCAGCGTCCTGCTCGCTTCTGTTCCACGATTAGCGCCGCCAATCCCATGTCCTGCACAATTACGCCATCCACACCGGCAGACTCCAGTATATCCACACACTTCGCCGCGGCTTGTAACTCTCCGGCAAAGACAAGCACATTCATTGCCACATATCCGCGCACTCCATGCTCGTGCAAAAAGTGCATCACTCCCGGCATTTCACGCTCACTGAAGTTTCCCGCGCGCATACGTGCATTGAATTGCTGCACGCCAAAATATACCGAGTTTGCCCCGTTGGCCACTGCGGCACGCATGCTCTCCCACGTCCCCGCAGGGGCCAGTAACTCGACATCGTGAGACGACATTTCATTTAATCCTACCATCTCATTTTTTAAGTGTCAACCCTGGTCCGAACAGCGCCAGGGCAACCGCATGAGGAAATGCGGTTTCTATTTTCGATTGACGATGCGCAAATTACGATTTATTGATCATGTGAGCGTTGCGTAGTTTTTTTCGAATCATGAACGTAGGCAGGAGAGTTCTTGAGAGCCATCATCATGATGACTGCTTGTTGTCATTTTTTGATGCGTATCAGCGATAATATCAGCCAACAAAGCTATTTTCTCTGTTGATGAACTTCTTTCAAATGCGGTTGTCTTGGCCTTTGTCTCTGATATAGAACAAAAAAAATGGTTGGTTGTAAGCCGTGGCACAGGAGCAGAAGCCGTTGCTGCCGACATGCGTTACACTTTTTAGTGACGCCATCGAGCAGAGAAACGTATGGAAAAACGCGCCTGGAGGCTCGTGAAGTGGAAACAGGGATCCTTTTCCTTATTTTTTTTGTTTCTAAAAATACAAACTATTGAAAATAAATTAAATAGATACAAAAAATAACCTGCTCATCTCTTTTTGAAAGAGATGTCCAGACATTTTTTTTGTTACCAAGTAAAAAAATAAGGGCACGGAAAAGGCGGAGCTTTTAATATTTTGAGCGAAGGAAATTTTTGAAGCTCGATATACATTATACTTACAAGGTCAAGAAACAAGAAAAAAAAAGACGCGAGGAATCCCTTTCCCTTGCGTTCAGGTCCCATGCAGGAGCCGCGTCCCTTTCTCTGGCGGATGAGAATAAATCCAAATTAGGCCTGATCATGAAAGGCCTTCCCTTTCATTTTTTTACGCCGGTAGACATTTAAGATATTCATAAAGAACAAGGTAGCACTGATGAAGGAAGGTATCTCTTTCAAAAAGAGATATACTGCCCGCGAACAGTTCGCAACCCATGACGGAAAAGGGCCAATCAGGAAACCATATTCCCTACATCATCGTGCAGGCCGGAGGGCGAGGCTCGCGGTTGGAAACGCTCACCACCAACAAGCCGAAAGCTCTGGTGCCCGTGGATAACCGCCCGATGATTTTCCACCTCTTCGAGCGTTACCCTCAGGCTAAGTTCCTCATCATTGCCGACTACCAGAAGGACACCTTCAAACGATATCTGGCGGCGTTCTGTGAGGCAGATTACGAAATGATTGATGCCACGCGCAAGGGCACCTGTTCGGGCATTGCCGAGGCCTTGCAGCGTATCCCGTCCGGGGCGCCCTTCATGCTCATCTGGTGCGACCTCATCCTTTCGGATGTCACAGGGATGCCGGAAGCCGTGGAGAGCAACTACCTGGGCATCTCCAAGGACTTCCCGTGCCGCTGGTCGTACCGCGACGGTCAGTTCATCGAAGAGGCCTCTGCGGAGAACGGTGTGGCGGGTATGTTCATTTTCCACGACAAGGAACAGATAGCCGACGTCCCTCAAGAGGGAGAGTTTGTGCGTTACCTGGCGGGGAAGGATCTTTCCTTCCGTCGGCTGGACATGTATGGCGGGCTGGAGGTAGGCACCATGCTCTCCTACTTCCAGAACGAGTTGAACCGACCGAAATGCCGTCCGTTCAACAAGGTGGACTTCAAGGGCGACGTGGTCATCAAGTACCCCATCAACGAGCAGGGTGAGAAACTCGCCGTGGATGAAGGCAACTGGTACCGCAAGGCCAAGGAGCTGGGCTATGAAAACATCCCGCAGATCTACGGCTACGCCCCGCTGGTGATGGAGAAGGTGCGCGGCAAGAACGTGTATGAGTACGCCTTCCTGACTCGCGGGTTCAAGCGGGCCTTGCTGGTGAAGATCGTGGATGCCCTCAAGCAGCTGCATGCCCTCGCCCCCGTCATCCCCGCGAATCAGGCGGATTGCGAGAACAACTACATCACCAAAACCTTCGACCGCCTCGCCAAGGTGCAGCAACTCGTCCCCTTCGCGCAGGAAGAATGGGTCACCATCAACGGCAAGCGTTGCCGCAACATTTACGCCATCAAAGACGAGGTCGTGGAGCAGATGCGCCGCATGTTTCCGAGCGAGTTCCACTTCATCCACGGCGACTGCACCTTCCACAACATGCTGCTGGAAACGGAGGGTGTGCGCCCGGTGCTCATCGACCCGCGTGGATACTTCGGCAAGACGGCTCTCTTCGGCGACGCGGACTACGACTGGGCAAAGCTCTACTACAGCGTGGTGGGAGACTACGACCAGTTCAACCGCAAGAATTTTTCTCTGGAGATACGCGAGGAGGACGTGGAGCTCGAAATCGTCTCCAACGGATGGGGAGGATTGGAAGAGGACTTCTTCGAGCTGTGCGGGGCAGATCGTCGCAAGATCAAGCTGCTGCATGCCATCATCTGGCTGAGCCTCACCACCTACGCGTGGGAGGACTACGACGCCATCTGCGGAGCCTTCTACAAAGGGCTGCTGGAACTACAAACCTATCTTGAGGAACAGCGCGCATGACCCCCGAAACTCTCACGCTCTCGCCCTTGCCGCACACCTGGATTCTGGATGTGGACGGCACGCTCTGCGTGCACAACGGACACCTGAACGGTGGGGATGAACTATTGCCGGGAGTGAAGGAGTTCTTTGCGCAGTTGCCGGGGGGAGACATGGTGGTGCTTATCACGAGCCGCAAGGAGGAGCATGGAGCGGCGTTGGAAGCCTTCTTACGCGAGCACGGCATCCGCTACGATCACATCATCTACGGGGCGCCCATGGGGGAGCGCATCCTGGTGAACGACGACAAGCCGAGCGGACTGTGCATGGCGTATGCAGTGAGGCAACAGCGTGACGAAACGTGGAATATTCATTGGAGTATTGATAAGGAGGTGTGATGATGCAGAAGGATGTTAATCTATGGGGGCTGCCCATCATTCGGGTGAGCAAAACGGAAATGTGCGAGAAGCGCTATTTCCTGGGTATCCAGTACAAGGTGAAAAACTACGCGCAGCGGTACGACAGCTTTGCAGAGGCTTTTGCTGCCAACGTGCGCGGCGTGCACGACCGCCTCATCAAAGTAATCGTAAACAACATGGGCGAGGCGGTCACGTACGCGCGCACCCACGCCCTCTGGTATAGCCCCGATCAACTCATCTTTGGCAACCGTCCTCAGCATGCCGACATCTTTCGCATGTTCGCTCCACAGATTCCGGTTTTCTACTGTGGCAACGCGGCGGAACCTAAGGAGCCCCAAAGCATCAACGGGAACCATGTTGAACCCCTCCTCTCGGGTTCACAACTCATCGCGTTGAATGACCGAGGAAGGCCCTTCCTGCAATCGTGGGCAGAGTGCCTGAATGCCGATGTGTCGTCTCTCTCATACTCTCGCGCCGTTATCTCTCCGGAGGTTGAGCGCTGCGCTCTCGCCAAAGCGCAGGCTCTGCAGCTCAATCTGGATAAATTTGTTTTTCTCTCGCCCGTCGCCCGCTCTTGCGAGGCTTTGCCTCCCTCTTTCTGGGACGAGATTGAAACCTCTCTGCGAGGCAAAGGTTATGACGTGTTCTACAACTCCTCGCTGTTCTCCATTCCGGAAGTGTACGCCCTCGCCTTACACGCCAAGGCGATCATCGCCCTGCGCAGCGGTTTGTGCGACGTCCTCTGCGAACTTCCCGTTCCCCAGTTCATTATTTACTCCCACAACAACTTTCACGGCGACCTGCAACCCATGTACAGCTTTGAGCATTTCCCATGGGCTCACTCATCGTCCATTTTCGAATATAACGCACTGAAACAGAACATCCCTACTATTTTCGACGCGATCACTTCCCATCTTTAAGACCTTATCTACCATGTGGCCATTCAAAAAAATCAGAATCAATGCGTGTGACCGTAAGGAACGCGAGGTTCGTTTTCTCGAAATTCCCATTTTCCAATACGGTCACAGAAAGTTCAACGGTTTCGAGGAATCATATCTGAAGATATTCCCAAAATCATTCGAACATAAGGCTCTAGATAAAATCATTTCTTTCCTACCTAAGGACAACACCTATGACCACGTTTGGATTGTGAGATCTGGAGGCATGGGGGAGGCTCAGAGCTTGAATTTTTTTATGAAAGGCCTTACATATAAGTGGAAGGTAAGAAAACCCTGCTTGATGAGTCAGAAAGGGATATATAAGGATCTTTTTGCTCTGTATACAGATATTCCCTTCTATCACATTGATTTGGAGCAGAAAGAATACGCCTTTTATCTACCAAATAGGAATGTAAAATATAAGAAAAAAACTTTTCACCTTTGGCATTGTACTTTGGGTGAAGCCATAGAATTTGAAAAAAAGTGGGGTCTCTCAAATTTTACTCATGCCGTGGATTGGTACAAGGAATTATCGGGGATATCGTTTCTAAGTAATATTGAATTAGTTTTCAAGCAAGATGTGATAGATTCTGCTGAGAGAAAAATTATTAAAAATAAATTGAATATAGAAAATTTTGTTTTCCTTGCGCCGTATGCTAATACAACTAAGAAATTAGAAGAGGATGTGTGGAAAGAGATTGCGGATCAATTTAGAAGAAAGGGTTATGATGTATACGTGAACACAGTCGGAGGAAGATCAAAAATCGGGAAAAGTGCTCAGTTGAGTATATGTGAGGCAGCTTATATAGCATCTCGAGCAAAAAGGATTGTTGCTTTGCGCTCCGGCTTTTCAGAACTTTTGGCATCAATAAAAAATAGAGGAAATCTTATTATTGTGTATTCCTCTTTTAGAAAGATGACTCCGACCAATTTCTTTAAAGTATTTACTTTAACTAAGTACCCCTTTTATGATCACAAAAAAACGGATGAGTATATATACAATGGGAAAAAATCAGAGCTTATCAATCATGTTATTAATATCGAAGGGAAATAGGTGAATTTTCATAACAGACCCATGAAAATATTTTTCGCATCAGAATGTCAGCAGAAAAAGGTTTGCTGGTTGTTTGGTTTAAAGATTTTTGAACGTACAGTTATACCCAATATTTGTGAAAAGAATTTTTTGGGAGGAGTGTATAAAATTATCCAGGAAAGAGATGAAGCATTGAAATTCTACCTCTTTGGAATACTGATTAAAAAAAAATCTATCCCAATTACAAAAGACTGTATAAATGGAATTGTGAGAAGACTTGATAATATCTACTATAATATGCAAGTTTTGTCACAGGTTCCTGTTGTACACAAATATTTTACCAAGTACAAAAACTGCAATTTTGATAAAGATGTAATCCTTATTGCTGGCGGACCAACTGTTCGATACTTTGATTATAAAAAGACTGGGGCTTTAAAATGTGGGGTTAACGGCATTATATCACTGATTGACAACCTCGATTACCTTTTTATAGAAGATACGTTTATCTATGACAAGAATCTCAATACTGAAATTGATTTGTACGTGGGTAATAACTGTCAAAAGTTCTATGGCCTCTTACCTCAGAGAAGACTAGAACACCTTCGTCGCTGTGGAGTAACTGACATTGTCAAACCAATTGATGTGCATCGAGCCGGTGCTAATGTTTTCCTTATTGAGGATGTTTTTCGTTCCAAGTGGGCTATAAACCTCGAAGTAGAAGCATTCGGTGATTTTGCGGGAGCCGCATTGTCAGCGTTACAATTTATCGTTTATACCCATCCTAGAAGAATCTTTTTGGTTGGTAACGATTGCTCGGATGGAGGGTTAGCATACCGATCCGAACGTCCTATGGCTGCCGACCATACATGTAAAATAAAAAACTACTATTCTTTTAAAAATTTTGTTCGGTCTGTATACCCCGAAATTGAAATCATTTCCATAAATCCCGTTAAATTGCGAGGCTTGTTTAAGGATGTCTATACGGAATCATATTTGGGGGATCATCCAGAAGTAAGCGGCAGCAGTTACCAAATCATCCATGAAGAAGAAATCATATGAAAACAGTAGCATTCATTCCAATCAAGCTCAACAATGAGCGTACTCCCGGGAAAAATATACGTCCACTATCAGATGGGACACCATTATGTCATCTAATCCAGCAGACATTGTTGCAGGTGGAAGAAATTGATGAAATTGTCGTCTATTGCAGCAACGAGAAAATCAAGGAATATCTTCTGCCGGGTGTACAATTTTTGAAGCGTCCAGAGTCTTTGGACACGAGCACAACAAAAAGTGGAGATATCTTGAAAAACTTCCTGAGGGAGAAAAAAGCGGACATCTACGTGTTGACCCATGTGACTTGCCCCTTTACGAAGGCAGAACGTTTCAAAGAAGGAATACAGGCTGTACGAGAGAAAGGGTATGATTCTGCGTTTGCAGCACAAAAGATTGCGGGCTTTTTATGGAAAGATGGTGAACCTCTGAATTTTACGAGAGAAAATATCCCTCGTACGCAAGATATGCCAAGTATATACCAAGAAACAACATCTTTCTATGTATTTACCATGGAGGTGTTTGAGAAATACCGTGGACGAACGGGTGGAAGACCATATTTATGCGAGTGCAGTGCGGTAGAGGCTTTAGATATAGATTACCCGGAGGATTTTGAGATGGCGGATGCAGTTTACACTTATTTGAAACATAACAGGAAACTAGGAATATGATAAGATTACTAGATGTGACATTAAGAGATGGAGGACTTGTGCACAGGCACGAGTGGGGACGAGAACTCATTCGAGAACTCACTAAAGTGTCATCTCGTAGTAGAAGCAATATCATCGAATTTGGCTACATGCGTGATGAGGCATTCCGTGTAGATAGGTCTATCTACAATAAGGCGAGACAGACGGATGAATTTATTGTGAACGATGGCATATCGGAATACTCACTCATGATTGAATTGCCGCAGTATGATGTCCGGATGCTTGAAGATTATGACGGAGGAAAACTGAAGCACATACGAATTGTTTTTAAACCTCAGCATCGGGAAGAAGGGCTGGAGTACGCGAGAATTGCAAGAGCCAAAGGATACAAGCCGCACATTAATCCAACAGGTTTTGCCGGATATTCAAAAAGTGAACGTGAACGTATGATAGATGCTGTGAATGAGATACATCCATTCACTTTCACGATTACGGATACGTACGGAATTCTTGATTATCCGCGTTTACGTGAAATACTAAGTGCGATCCATACAAAGTTACATCCGGACATAGCCTTAGGTCTCCATCTACATGAGAATACGGGTTGTGCATATGCCTTCGCCCAATACTATGTATGTGAATATGGACGGAAACGAGATATATCAATTGATGGTAGCATAGCGGGGATAGGACGAACAGCAGGAAATCTTCCCTTAGAGTTAATCATGGGGTTCGTGAACAAGTATTGTGGAACTGCTTATGTTCCCTATCAACTTCTAGAAATAGAATACAGGGACATAATTCCTTTACTGGCGAAGTGTACGGTTGCCAATTCAAAGATATATTACGCTCTGGCAGCACAAGCAGGGCTTCATCCATCTTGTGCAGAAACAGCACTTAAAGATGGGGTAAGCCTTAGTAATTTGTACGACTCTCTTGTACAAGCTCCGAACGCAAAAAGAGTAATCCACTAAAATACTAGATAGATGAGCGAAGAGAACCAACATAAAATAACAATTATATGGGATTTGGATGGGACTTTAGTAGATACGGCCCCAGGGATTATTTCCACGTACATGTACCTTATTAAAAATCAGTATTTACCTGCTCGTAGTGCGGAAAAATTACAACGTTTGATAGGTCCTACCCTTCAAAGTGCTCTTTCAAAGGAATTTGGACTCAATGTGGAGCAAACGCAAGAAATGGTTGGGAGATTTCGAGAATATTATCAGGACAACGCTATTTATTGCGCAAATCCCTATCCTGAGATCGGCAAAGTCGTGGAAACTTTTCGCCGGAAGGGAATTACTCAAGTTTTGGTGACGAACAAACGAGAGGATTTAGCAAAAAAATTGTGTGCGTATTATTCTTTCAATCAATATTTTAAGATCATTATCGGTGGAGATCCGTGCGGACTAAAAACGAAGTCAAAACTTATAGGGGAATGTCTGTATCAGCTTGGGACACGTAATGTCATAATGATTGGTGATACTGAAGGAGACAAACAGTCAGCTTCCGAAAATGGAGTGAAATTTCTCGGTGTCAACTACGGCTACGGGTTCCGCAATGTACCAGGATATGCTAACTCGCCTGCGGAAATCCTTAGAAAACTAGAGCAGATATGATGAAGTTTACCATAGCATCACAGTTTTCTCGCGCTGTCACTATGAGGCATTCGCTGAACACACTTCGCAAAAACAATGGTGCACGGGCTTTTTCGAGATGGGCTCGTGCTTTAAAAGAAACATCTCTGAACAATTAACTAAGTAAGTCAGTATGCAAAATCGATATATTCAGGAAAAAAAGACTCAGGAGGACAGGCTTCTAAAGTACGAAATTCAGGCATGTTTCTTTCAGAATTGGGGAAATCCTCCTCGTTTAAATTGTGATAAATTACTCTCTTCTCAGGTATCTGGCGAGGAAATTTTGAAAGTCTTGCAGCACTGCTATAAAGAAGAGCAGGGAAACTTATATATCGATACGGAAAAAGTGCAATATGAGTTTTTTAAAAATTATAAAGGAGTCATATTTATTTCACATTCACATAAAGAGAAAAAACTAGTTCCCCAAATTAAGGCCACAATTCAGAAAAGTACGGGTGTCAGTTGCTTTGTAGATAGTGAGGTATGGTCAAACGTGTATGAGATAAGAGATAAAATCGCTGACAAGTATGCGCTGAATGGTCAGAAGAAGTTTTATTATAAAGATCCATACGATCTAATTTCTAGGAGTACGTACTTTATATTGCTTCGCGCTCTGCAAGAAGTTATTAGATATAGTTGCGCATTTATTTATATTGATTCTGATCAGGTAAAAGGAGAGAGCGACCGTGATTTTACGAGCTCACCATGGATAGGTGAAGAGCTTCTTACTTCCTATCTTATGCAGCCATCTCAATCGATGATTAAAGAATCAAAACAGCAAGTGCCTGAATTCAGGTATCCAGCTCAGATTAGCCACTTGAGGAAAATGCAATTAGAGGAGTTTATTTTGGAGGTACAATCTCTGGCATGTGATCAAAAAACAGTACATAGAAAACGTTCGAGTATAAATAGTGTACCAAAGTTTGTGTTGTAGCGAAAAAGAGATTCCATCGAAAGGTAAATTCTGTGTAATTTTCACGTGTAAACCATGGACTTTTCATCAATCCTCTTCTTAGCATTGATACTCCTACTCGTGCTTGGGGCAGATAATCCGTGTGTCTCCGCTACTGACATCAGGGGGAGTTTTGTGGAAGAGGAGACATCCGTAAACATACATTATAGTATTTTATCCTTGCATATATGAACAATATGCAAAAAGTTATGAAAAAAATAACCTTTGCCATCGTCCTGACCTTGCTTGTCAACATCCTGTGTTTGCCGCTGTGGACGGACTGTGATTATGTCGGGTTTGT
This sequence comes from uncultured Akkermansia sp., assembly GCA_947588735.1. Taxonomy (GTDB): domain Bacteria; phylum Verrucomicrobiota; class Verrucomicrobiia; order Verrucomicrobiales; family Akkermansiaceae; genus Akkermansia. The sequence continues at coordinate 15,672 of CANQAD010000015.1, read as the reverse complement.
GCTAACCCTTTTTAATAAAGAAGCTCGACTTGATTTGTTATATTGCGGCGAAACTACTCAAGCAGAACCTGCCCAATGCCAAATAACTCCCCAATCCTATCAAGCCTCATGGTTTTATCAATCTCGAAATGGCATTCAACGACTCAATCTGAATTTGAGAGCAAGAGGCGAATGGCAAAAAATATCGCTTTACCTTAAAGTGAAAAATGATGGGAAAATCACCATGCATTTTAGAGGCCCGGATGTTCATAATGACTACGTTGAATTCCATTCTGTGCTAACAGATTGGCGGAATATCAAAATAAATGGCATGGTTATTTTACCAGAAAGCAAAGTTTACTCCTTTGTAAAGAGCTTTACCAAACAAATCTCCATCAAAAAAGGTGATATCATTCAGGTGGAAGGGGAGTTTCGCCGTCATCATTTCACTATCCGCGATTTTACGTTTCTGAAACCCGGAATACTTTGGTATTTCATCACGGGAAATCTACTGCTCTTTTTTCTGGTTTATCGATTGCTGGGCTGTATACAGGGGGGGGGGTATACGAATATGTGATGGTCTTTTTTTGTCTACATTCTTCACGTGTTTATGCATACCTATAACAAATATTTCAGATGTGCGAAAATCTGTGCGAGAAAAAAGAGTGCTTGCAGCAAAACCGAAGTTGAAAGAAATTTTAAAAAAAGAATCTGATTACGGGAAAAAATATGAAAGCTGGTTCAATGATCATTTCTATGGTCGAATTGCGTTAACGAAACTCCATGATGTCATCCGGAACAAGATATCTTGCATTATCCGAGCGAAAGGAGGCATTTATTTTAAAGAAAATGGCTGGATGTTTAGGATACCTCTCATACCAGAGTTGAATTGTACTCGGACTTCTCTTCAAGCTAGCGTGCAAAATTTGATTAATATGAATGAATTTTGTCGGCAAAATAATATCAAAATGTATGTGCTTGAAGTACCCAGAAAAGAGATTTTTTATAAGGATGTCATCAAGAAAGAATATGGATTTGACGAGAAAACATTGGATAAGGTTATGCAAGCGCAGGAATTCATCAGGGATGAAGCTCGGAAACACCGTATTCCCTATGTTTGTCCATACAAGGCGCTTCGCGATGCATCGAAAAAGGACTTTGTATTTTTCAAGTGGACAAATCACTGGACAGATTGGGGTGCTTTTATTGGATACCGTGAATTGATGAAAGAGGTAACCATAGATTTTCCGGATATGCCTGTCGTTTTCCTCAATGACTACCGAAAGCTTCAAAGCTGGTTGGTTCGCGACGATTGGCATGACAGCTATTCCCGTAGGTTCCTCTTTTATCGACTATTCAATTATGATGGAGATATGACCGACTTTCCTAATCGTGTCTTCTATAACTACTACTATCACCAGCACGGTGATAAGATGGTGTACAAAGTTGGAAAATTTACAAAGAATTTTGCTTATCCAGGAGGGAAGAGAAAAATCATGCTAATGGGAACATCTCATAATGATATTTTCAGTCACTTCCTTCCATACTCAGCCGCTCAAATGAAATACGTTAGATTAAACTTGGGACAGGTCAAAGGAGGTGATGAGTTTAAAATCCTGAAGCTGTATAAAAAAGATATTCTCGCCTTCAAGCCGGATATCCTCATCTTATCCATATCCACAGACGATTTATCTAGGCTTCGCGACCTCTGTTCAACCAAATAAGTCATGTTATTTTTTTCCACAACTTTCTCTATTCCTCCTCCCCCCGCCCTGCTTTATTACATGATTCTACACTTATAATGTTGCTTCCGGTATTCAATATTATTCGCAAGTTTTAATTAGATTATAGCTTTGTCTCACCGCAGTGTTGAAAGGGACAAACATGAACAAGCTGCTAAACAATAGTAACAATGATCGAGTAAGGTTATCGACCATCGATCATAGCGCCGCTCCTAAGATCAATAGGAAGCGCCCAATGTCATTTTATCGACTGAGGCGTAGGGAGGGACTTTCAGTCACTGTTTTAGAGACTCGCACACATGAAGTATGAACGCGTAAAAATTTCTCAAAAATTAACCCCGTGGAGGACAAAGCTATGAAAACCAAACAAAATCTTCCAGACAATTCCATGATTGCTCTCTACAAATTACTGCGTCCTCATCATGTCTCTTTCTCCCTCTTTGTCATCCTCGATTATATCGAGAAGAATCACGGATGTACCATCTCTGACATAGCCGATGCCATGGACATATCCCGCACGCCGGTCCATAACCACCTCACGATTCTACGTCGTCTCTCTCTCATCGAGACGTACACAACAGAAGATTTAACCGATTTTCGTCGAGTCCGGGTGTTTCCTACATTGAAGGGTTTTTTGCTTGTTCAGAATGCTCATAAAATCCTTGAGAAAATCAACGCGAGAGTGGGATAGAGGAACTATAATACATTTACGATTAACGATTTTCGATTGACGATTTGGGAAGAGAGTGCGCTGTCGCTCGGCGGTGCAAAGCAGTGGCGGAGAGGAATCTTGGAGAGCGGGTGTGATAGTCAATTATAATTTTGGGGGTGGTAGTCAGGAAGGGAAAGCGTCGGTTAACGATAGTTCATTTACGATTAACGATTTTCGATTGACGATTTGGGAAGAGTGCGCGCTGTTGCTCGGCGGTGCAAAGCAGTGGCGGAGAGGAATCTTGGAGAGCGGGTGTGATAGTCAATTATAATTTTGGGGGTGGTAGTCAGGAAGGGAAAGCGTCGATTGATGATTCACGGATTACGACTTAAAAAAGTCGAAAAGTGAAGAAGCTCTCCGATCCGTTGACCTCACTTGTCTTCCAACAGGCATAACAGCAACGACAATGCACTCCGCGACGCATTGTACATTGAAAACGGATGAAGGAGTCACCAAAGCCAGGGCAATTTACGCAATATTTTCGTAAAACGCTTTAGCAACTTATAATTAGCTATCTACGCAATTTACTCACATCTGACTGAAAAAAAATGCTTGTCAACCACGGGAGTCCTATGCTAGAATGAGGAAACGCGCGGTTCATTGGTAGCTAAGTCGGCGCATAAATAACAGGAAATTATTGTGCATGAAAAACGCGATGAAAAGTGCAACGATGCTTGTCTGTCTATTATTGCTGGCGGGGCAGGGTTTGGTGTGGGGGGCGGCTAAGCCACAGAAATCAGCCCCGGCGGTTAATCTGAATACAGTGAGTCGTGACTTTATCATGCCCGCAATGCCATCGCCAAGTGCGCGGCCAAATCCCAGGTTGCCCAAACTGGGGCGCGACCGGTATGGCATGCCTTTTTACCACCCCTCCCAAATGAATCGTGTTGTGCGCACTACGGCTTACACGCACTCCGAGCTCGACCACGTCAGTTATGGCGCCCGCAATGCCATCGGTACCCAGCTTAAGTACACGAATCAGGTACGCAGCGCTGCGGCAGATTGGTCTGTTTATCCCCTCGGCACGCGGTTTATGATTAAAGGTGAACCATATGTTTATGTTGTAGATGACTATGGCAGTGCACTCGTAGGTACAGGTACCATTGATATCTACCACCCCTCCAAGGATTTGATGCGTAAATGGGGCGTTCGTGTGGTGGAAATCAAAGTGTTGCGCTGGGGCTCATCCCAACTGAGCATGAAGATGCTTGCAGATCGCACACGGTACCGTCACTGTGCAAAGATGCAGGCTGCCCTGCGTGAGCAAAGCCGCCACCGCCGAGCTTTGCGCTAGATCCACGTTCGTCCCCAGAAAAGCGATCTCAACGGCGGTTATCGCCGCATCATGTAGCGCAAACCGTTGGTTATTTACGAATTACGATTGACGAATTACGATTTAGGAAGAGTGCGCGCTGGCGCGCGGGACTGCGGAGCGTGAGCGATGAGGGAGGATGAAACCGCGCACAGGACTAATGAGAAAGCTGAGTGGGGGAGCGAAGCTGAAACACAAGGGGATTTTCGAGTTACGATTTTTGATTTTCGATTTGGGAAATTTGCGCGCCGCCATTTTCGTCCGAAGAAAACGCATGGGAAATGGGTTCAATGAGCCCGGAGAATATTTTATTGGGACACGTGTGCGCCAGATCTGTTTTTGACGGAAAATACTTGACATTTGCGCACCGAGGGTGCATAACGTGCCACGTCCGAACAGGCGTACCTTTTCCAATCTTGGCATGCAAGTCATGAAGTATTATCCCCTTGTCCTGATAGCTGTGCTTATGACGGCCTGCACGGCGCAAAATGAGATAGCAAGCGCGTTGGGCGGCGGCTACATGTTCCGCCCCGAGAAACTCTTCACCCCGGTGAAAGATGCCGTATCTGATGGCTACTGGGATAAACCGAATGGGCTGAGCGGGGAGCACGTGATTGTGGTAGATACGCGTCTGCAGCAAGCGAAGTACTACATTGGGGGGCGCCAAGTTGGACTTACCGATATCTCCAGTGGGCGAGCGGGGCACGGCACACCTCAGGGAACTTTTTCTGTGATTGCCAAAGATATTGACCATAAATCTTCTTCTTATGGCAGCGTGGTGGACGCGGCCGGCAATACATTGGTTGCAGAATATAGCGTGGGGGACCCCATCCCTGCGGGTGGCCGTTACAAAGGAGCTGAAATGAACTTCGGTATGCAAATCACGACGAGCGGCATCTGGATGCACGAAGGGATCGTGACATCTGCTCCGGAAAGCCATGGCTGCATTCGTTTGCCAAGAAAAATGGCCAAAATTTTCTTTGAAAATACGCCCATTGGCTCAAAAGTCATCATCAAATAAGCCGACCTGACATGCGCACATTATTTTGCCGTTCCACAGTGGTATTCTGCCTGCTTGTCATCCAGACGATTTTTCCGGCTTGCACGAACTTTGAGGCCCCGGAGCTGACGGCAGCCAAGAAAGAATTAGCAGGCTTGAAAGAACAGCAGAACATTTACAACTACGCCCCCTCTTCCTACGAATATTTCATCTCCCACAATCAATATCCAACGACAATTAAAATATACAAAAACCGGGAGCTGCTCGATCAAGCGAAAAAAAACTGCCACGTAGTCATCTGTCTGAGCCAGCAACGTGGGCGCCTTTATGTGAATAACCAGGTGGCGGCCGACTGGCCGGTATCTACCGGCGTCCCGGGGAGATCGACTCCCACCGGCACCTTCTCCATACGCGAGAAAAAAGAAAACTATGCCTCCAACCGCTATGGCAAGATGCTGGATAAGGATGGCAAGTGTGTGAACAGCAACGCTGATGCTTTCTCTGACCCCATGCCAGAAGGGGGCTCCTTTGTAGGCTCTCCCATGCCGTATTGGATGCGCCTCACCGGCGATGGCGTTGGTATGCATATCGGCAAGGTGCGGGCAGGACACAGGCTCTCCCATGGCTGCATTCGAACCCCGGGAGACATGGCTCGTGAACTCTACCATATAACTTCCATCGGCACAAAAGTTACTGTTATTCAGGATATTGAACCACAGTTCCCTTCGTACTCCGCCCTATCGGCAGGGGTGCAGCAGAATGCCATTGAGAAACGTATCAAGGAGTTGGAAAAAAGAATATATGATCTGCAAATGAAGGAATACTTGGCTCAGCAAAACCATGGTTGATCCCGTACGATATTGCTTCCTCCATTGAATTGCCCACTTTATCGTTGGCAAATGTACCTCAAATATGCTAGCATAAGGAAAGCGAGATGCGCACGCTGGATCTCTACATTTTTCGGCAGCTGACGTCAGTGACACTTCTTGGCGTAGTTTCACTGACCTTGCTCATGCTGCTCGGGCAGCTCTTTAAGGAACTACACGCGCTTCTGGTGGAAAGTGGCGCCCCACCGCGCATTGTAATTGATTTCGTGTTGCAGGTTATCCCCTTTTCACTCACTTTTTCTGTACCGTGGGGTTTTTTGACGGCTGTGTTATTGGTGTACGGACGGCTGGCGGCAGATAATGAACTGACCTCCATGCGCATGGCCGGGCTGAGTCTCTGGCGCTTGAGCATGCCTGCGTTCGTGATGGCGATCCTTTTGTCCGCACTATGCTACTACATCAACATTGAAGTGGCACCCCGCGGGAAAAATGCGATGAGTGAGCTCGCCATGCAAGCAGCCATGGACAATCCCCGCAACCTTCTGAAATCTGGACGCAGCGCGACCAAACTTGATCGTGTGCGCCTCTTTATCAATAAACGCGAGGGAGATGTTATCCACGGACTTCACATCTACCCGGATGTCTCCGAATCGGACGCCACAATGCCCAAGTTCCGTGCTATGCACGCGCGCAGCGCCGACATCGGTGAATTCGATGTTGCAGGACGCCTGCTTTACCTCACCCTGCACAAGGCTACCATTGAACAAAACAGCGAGGGTGATGTAACTAACCTTCCGCTCATCGAGACAATGCCGCTGCGCATACACATACCCTTACGCAACCGTCGCAAAATGAAGCCCAATCGCTTCACCAACGCCGAAATCGCCGAAACCCTCAATCATCTTGAGCGTATACGCTCGCTTGAACCCGGCGCAGCCATGCGATATGCTTCAGCCGCATCTGCTCGACCTGGATTCCCCTGCGCAAAATTGCTCATGGAAGATACCGCCCGCGAGATATCTTTCTACCAAACCCAGCTCAACAAGGAAAATGAGCTTGCATTCCGCACCGAGGGAGTGCAACGCGCATCCTTTGCGTGCGCATGCCTCGTCTTTTCTCTCATCGGCGTTCCGCTGGCCATTGCAGCACGCCGACGCGACACATCTACCGGCTTTTTTCTCGGCATTATGGTTGCGGCAGTTTACTTCATCGCTCTCGTCTTTTGCGAATTGTCACGCAAGAGTCCCGGTATGACGCCCTACATCGTTCTCTGGCTCCCGAATATCCTCTGTGTTGCCTTTGCCCTCTGGCAGCACCACAAGGCCCTCTACAGGGGCTGATCGCCCCATATTCCACCGAGCTCAACTGCGCGTTTCAAAGCGGCCAGCAGCTCCCGAGGCGTCACTCCGCGCTGACGCAATGAACGCACGGAACACGATCCGTCACGCTTCGTCAAACGCCTTCCCTCTTTCCCTCTCAAAAGCAGATGATGAGCATAAATCGGTGCAGGCAACCCCAATACCGCTTGCAGAGCACGTTGCAACGGGGTGAACTCCAACAAGTCTGCTCCGCGGGTCACCACATTCACGAGCTGGGCTGCGTCATCTACCACCACTGCCAAGTGGTAACTCGTTGGTGTATCTTTACGCGCCAATATAGCGTCCTCACATGCACTCGGCACGCAGCGACGCACTCCGAGCCTCAAATCTTCCCACTGTGGACAGCCGATGATATCCTCTACTCGCCGCATATTGATACGCCAAGCGTGAGGCACACCTCTTTGCAGAAGCTCAGCCACACGATCTGTCGGCAAGTTTCGGCAACGACCGCTGTAACGTCTATGTTCCCCAGTGTGCGGAGCTCGAGCCACACTGTCCCATTCGGCACGAATTTCCGCCCTCGTGCAGAAGCAGGGGTAAAGCAACCCAAGGTTGCGCAGTTTTTCCAACGCTGCCGCATACACCTCCATTCGGCGGCTCTGTACCATGACATCCCCATCAAAGTGTATGCCTAACCACTTCAAATCTTCATAGATTCCTGCAATCCACTGCGGATTTCTCGTACGCTGCGTGTCGATATCCTCAATTCTCAGCATGCAACGCCCACCGTGGAGGTCCGCCAGACGTCTGGCCTGCCACGCTGCCAACACGTGCCCCACGTGTAATTCCCCACTTGGAGTGGGCGCAAATCGTGTAATCACCGGATGGCGAAGACTCATTCGTAACGGGCTTTCACGATAACATCCATCACACGCTTAATTCCATCACGCGCAAGAGAAGATCGCATGTATTTGCACTGCGCACGGTAGTAGCATGAAAGCGCTGAGCCATACTCTCCACGCTTTTCGCACGCTTCGCCATCCCGCAACGCCTGCACAAAATCGTGCGCTTTAGACTCATAATCCTTAAGAGCGAGGGTCACCTGCGTATCACGCGCAAAGTTTTCATCCGAATTGCGCCACTCCACCAGTTCTTCATACGCCACGCAGGGACCGAGTGCCGTATCTCGCTCCGATACACTCCTGATCCGTGCGAGCACCTCATCCATTCGCATCACGAGCGCTATCACCTCTTCATACTTTTTTGCGAGATCGGGATCCATTGCCACAATCTTGTAGTGTTCACGTTCGCGCGCAATGCGGCGGAATTCTTTACCATCGTACAGACGCACAAACTCCTCCTTTACCGGGGCACCCAAATCTATCATCTCAAGCATCTCCGCGCCTTTCTTCAAATTCGGATTACGCGGCCAAATGGAACCAGCCTCGGTGATGTACTTATTGAAGCTCTCTTCATCTCCATTGCGCAGTGCCTTTCTGGCATTGCGTATGGCAAGGTCGCTCTGCTGTTTTTTCCCTGTGGTGTAGCTGAGCAGCATAGAATCGTTGAAATCCACATCCATCTCCTTCATTTTTGCTGCGACTTCCTCTACTGTGGCATAATCCCGTGCATTCAGAGCAGTCAACGCTCGTTTGCGCAGTGTCCAGAATTGCGCAATGCGCTGGCGCGCATCTGCGGGGAATGTGGCCACACTCTGCATGTACTCACCTATAGCTACGGCCTCAATCAAATGTTGGGTCGCCTCGCCCAATTTGTTACGCGCAAGCATCCCGTACACCGCGTCAATGCTTTGGTCCACTTCTCGGCGCATATTACTCGCCACAGCATCAATCGAAGTGACTGTGGGAGGCAACCCCAAACCGCCGGTGAACACTTCATGCGCCTTCGAGTCATCATCCAACTTCAACTCGGTGTCTCCATCCCGGAAAATATGGCGATATACCCGCGCTCCTATGACCACATGGTCAAAACGACGTGAAAGAAGTAACGACATGAGCATAGCCTGATAGTTGAGCTTAGCCGCAAGTTTCGAACTTTCATTTGTGGCAAGATTCGCTGCCTGCGTCGCCTCTTTTTTTGCGGCCGCTTTAATGTTCTGGGCGACGCGCAGGGCGTTTTTATCGCCTCCTGTATCCACATGCCCACCACCATTCTTATCGCCAATTTTTTGAGTTGCGGCAGAGATAGCCATCTTGCGTGCAACGTTCTGGTTTTGCCATCGATCGGCTTGTTTAAGAAGAGCATTCATCTCTTTCTCCATTCTCTCGTTGTCGCGCTCGCGCACCAACGCCTCTCGCTGCACATCTAACGCACTCACGATAGCACTTGCCAATGCTCCGGATTGGTTACCGTCGCCGGGGTACTCAGACGCCTTGTAAAGACTCCTGCCTACCTCGATTAACACATTACCGCCCACAGCGTAATTGCGATCGCGGCTGGGAAGGCGTGTCCTCTTCAGCATGTCCTGAATCAATGCACGGTAGCGTTTGGACTCATCAGTATCATCCGGCACTTGCTGCAAAAACTTCTCAAAACGCGCACGTACAGCCGCGTTATTGCCTACATCAAAATGCCCTCCGTTGTATTTTACTGTATCAGTAGAAGGATCCATGAGAGGAATCTCCATACCAAGCAGTTGCGGATTGGGCGTTTCTCCCTGCTGTGCGGGGTCATTTGATGAAGGTTTGACGGAAGAGCCGGAAGCATCAAACGAGCTCGGCACAACCACATTACCAGCGTTCCCCCCACCGCCTGTGGGCATTTGCGCTCCGCCCGTTCCCGCTGTTACCAGCCCCAACAGCACAATATAGAATTCTCGTTTCATCATCGTGTCTCCACATTTTTCACTATTAGTACTCCCTTCACCTGCTTCCCATCATCTGTCCTCCCAGTGCGGCACGTCGTCTCAAATATGAATCGATCCCCACGGGTAAGATTAACGCGCAGATTCGCGTGGCTGGGCACCAGCAAGGGCAATCGTTCATCCGGATTGTTTGCAATGGATATGCTCACAACGCGAGCATTGCCAATAGTCTCTATATTCTCCACGCGTCCGTCAAAAACATACACGTTGCCCGAGGAGGCGAAACGCGAGCCATCTCTTCTGTAATCTGCCACGCTAAAATCCGGCGTTGGCACAAGCCCACGCGCGCTACTCCCTTTCTTCAGGATACCTGAGCCCAACACCAGAGCCATGACTGTGATGACCGCCACGCCAGCGAACACCGGCATCAGGTTTTTCCTGCCTTTTCTTTTCCCGCCCTTGCGGGCTCGTCGTGCTGCCATATTCGTAATGTGTTAAAGTGAGAAGACGGTATTAAATTGTACATTAATCCCAGCGTGCCTTGCGGCAACCAAACCATGTGAGCAAAACGCCCACAACCACATGTCCCCACAGCACAATGCGGCATAACCCCTCCGAGCAGAAACTCGTCTGCACAATACTCTTTACTGCTTTGAGCACATCCGGGGTCAACCCACCTTCAATGCTTCCGCTCCATGCCCAGTATGCCGAAATAAATGGCTGCGTGAATGTCTCCACCATATCCGGCAAAGCCAGGACAGCGCCGGAGAGCGGCAGCTGAAACCCGACTAAATAGATGCTGAGCAGAGACGATTGATCTGGTGTATTGCAATTGGCGGATATACCCAAGCAGACGCTCGTCATGGCGGCATTTGCCATAAGCAGAAAATACAAGTGATTAACGGCATCCCCTCGGAATTCCCAGAAAAACTGCACAAAAGCGTACATCCATATGCTTTGCAGCACCACAAGTATCGCCATAAACGTCACTTTCGATGCTACGTAGGCTCCTACTCGCATGCCGGCAAATTTTTCCTTTTCCATGATGAGACGCTCTCCGGCGATTTCCCGAGAGGCATTGTTGGATCCCATCAACCCCAGCAAAATAACCTCGAACATGATAATGCCCGAAACTGCAGAACCGACGCGAGCGCGAACCTCTGCCTGCGCCTGCTGAGCTTGCACCTCTGCCGCTATATCCCCGCTGTAAGTATCCGTGAGCGTAAGCAGTTGATCCTGCCCCTTGCTGGAAAAAATAGCCACCAAGACGGGAAAGATCACGATCATGGCAACCTGCAGCATTAATTGCGTGCGATCACGCATTAAAATCATAAATCTCCGCTGCAAAAGCTGCATCATCTGCACCAGGAACCCGGGTACAGGCACATCTTGTTCATCGACCGGCTTTGGGGGCGGGGGTTGCTGGCCAAGCTGCCGATATTTCTCCACATGCTCGTTCTCAAGACGCTGGTAATATGCTACGCGATGTTTCAGCCAACTCATGCGCCACTCCTCTGGCATCCGCAAGGTCAACTGCGGGTACACTTCCTCAAAGCTTTTCACTCCGAAGTAATGATTCATGGCATCTGGAGATCCGTGATACGCTAAATTACCACGCACCATCACCATAATGCTGTCGTATAGCTCCATCTGAGCCAAACTATGCGTCACGGAAATAATGATGCGTCCATCTTTGCGGCTCAAATCGTGCAGCAGTTGCACGATCTCACGCTCTGATCTCGGGTCCAGCCCGCTGGTTACCTCATCGCACAGCAAAATGCGAGGGCTGCTCACCAATTCCATTGCCAGAGCCAGCCTCCGCTTCTGACCGCCAGAAAGCAGCTTTACTTGCCGATCCGCTATGTCTGTCATCCCAGTTTCAGCCAGAACGCTGTCAATCAAATCATTGATCTCATCCTCATCTCCGACGACTCGCAGGCGCGCTGCACTCTCTATGTTTTCATCAACGGTGAGCTCATCATATGCAATACTGAACTGTGGCACATAACCGATTTCGTGAGGCTCAAAATCGCCTTCCATAGAAAGATCGCGCCCCTCCCATATAAAAGTGCCGTCCGTGGCAGTTTTGATGCCGGCAATCGTTTTTAAGAGAGTGGTCTTGCCACAGCCGGATGGTCCCACGATTGCCATGAAATGTCCGCGGGGAATGCAAAAGCTAACCCCGTTGAGCAAAAAGAGAGATTCATCCCCGTTCTCCACTTCCAAGCATATATTTCGCGCTTCGAGCATAACCTTCCGGTCCGGAGTTTAACAAAGATATCTCACGCGTGCAAGAATAAAAGAAACCTCCCTGAGAAATCGCAATCGGACAAAAATGTGTGGACCGAACGGAGAAAAAGGAGGCATGGGGTTTATCGTTTGGACAAAAATAGTGCACCGTAGTCTCCGTATGATAAATACAGATAATGAATAAGATAGTTTCACAAACATCGTGGAAACATGCAATAAGTAGCGGGTTGCCGGGCGCACGCACCTCGAGAAAACGGACTTTATCACAAGAACAACAGGAAAATATTTACGCTCCGCAGGCATAACTAGAAACGTGGCCGCGAAATGTCTCGAAAGACTCAGTTCTCAAAGCCATCCGCTATACCTTTTCGAGAAACGCGTGAGCTGCATGCTTGACGGCGCGCACACGATGTGCGAAAATGTCGGGCAGATGAAAGCTCCGGTAGTCAAGAAGGTGGATAAGATTTCAGTGGCTCATTTCTATGAGACCTACCGGTCACAGCTGGAATTGGAGCTCCTCAACAGTCCTTTGGGCATGACCCGATCTATCGTTCGGCCTGCTCTCAACCGGCCAGGGCTCGCGCTTTCCGGCTTTTTTGGGTACTACGCCCAAGAGCGCGTCCAAATCTTTGGCTCTGGGGAAATGGCCTACCTGGCTGAACTCAGAGATCCCGAGCGTAGTGAGCGCATGCGGCGCATCTGCGGCGAAAGTGTCCCCTGCCTCATCTTTTCACGCGGGGCTGAAGTGTCAGGTGATATTATCAGCATTGCCGATGAGTGTTCGGTACCTGTGTTTCGCTCCACCCTGCCCACCATGAGCTTGGTGAACCGCGCCACCATCATTCTGGAAAACGAGTTTGCGGATAGCATCACCTTGCACGGATGCATGGTAGATGTTCGCGGTGTCGGCGTGCTCATAACAGGGCCAAGCGGCATCGGTAAGAGCGAGGTTTCTCTTGGTCTTGTAGAACGCGGTTCATCTCTTGTTGCCGATGACATGGTTTTCATTCGTAACATCAGCGGCGATCTCATTGCTTCTTCCCCGAAACTGAGCAGCGGCTTTATCGAAATCCGAGGCATCGGCATCACCAACGTCACGGATCTTTATGGTCTGCGGGCCTTCCGTCGGCAGAAAAAAATCAATCTCATCATTGATCTCACCGGTGGAGAAATGTCTGAAACCGAACGTCTTGGTTTGGAGCGCAAAGTCTTTACTATTCTCGGCGTAGGAGTTGAGCTCATCACACTCCCCGTCGCCCCTGGCCGTGATATGACACGTCTCGTTGAGGTGGCAGCCCTCGGCCAATACCTCCGCCAAAACGGATACGACATGGCGCACGAGTTCTCTCGCCGACTCCACGAGGAAATATCAACACGAAACATCCATATCCACGGCAACGATGAATAGCGTCCAGCTCCATACCATTGTATCTCTGCTCAACAACACGCTCTCCGTTCAATCCATTCAGGATTCTCCTATGGCTATAAACGGACTCCAAGTCGAGAATAACGGCTTGGTGCACAAAATTGCCCTGGCAGTAGATGCCACGCAGAAAACCTTGGATGATGCCATCATTGCAAAAGCGGATCTTCTCATCGTCCACCACGGTATATTCTGGTGCGGGCTGCGCCCGATCATTGGGTGGTGGCGCCAAAAAATTGAAACCTGCCTCAACCATAATCTGGCCATTTACTCAGCACACCTGCCGCTGGATGTACACCCTACCCTCGGCAACAATATTGGCATTGCCCGGGCTCTTAACCTCTCGCGTATTTCATCCGAAATTGAACGCCACGGCATTGCCCTCGCTGTTTCGGGCATCTTCAGCGGCTCTGTTGGGGAACTGCGCAATGCCTACGCTCAGGTCACTGAAGCTGAGGTCACCGGAAATATTGCCGATCCGGATGCACCGGCAGGACGCGTCATTATCTCCTCCGGCTCGGCTGGTCCTGAAATCTACCGTATCCAGGAAAAAGGATTTACCACGTTCCTGACAGGCGAACAAAATCACTGGGTACTTAATGCTGCCCATGACATGCATATGAATGTACTCTTTGCCGGCCATTACGCCTCAGAAACATTTGGAGTCAAATCCCTTGGCGCCATGCTTCACGAGCGCTACAGGCTCCCGACAGTTTTCATCCACAATCCCACCCGCATGTAACATGCTGCATCTCGTGGAAGAAGGCTCCGGTCTACGCCTGGATCAGTATCTGACCGCTCACTTGCCAGAGCTTTCACGCGCACGCATCCAAGCTCTCATCCGTGATGGGGCCATTTGCATGGAGAACGGTACGCCATGCAAACCGAAAACTCCCGTGGAAATCGGCATGCGGCTGCGCATTGACATTCCGGACCCCTCGCCTGCCGTTGCCCTGCCCCAAGACATACCCCTGCACATTCTCTACGAAGATTCCGACCTGATTGTCCTGGACAAGGAGAGCGGCATGGTCGTGCATCCCGCTGCAGGCAATCCCGACGGCACTTTGGTGAATGCCCTCTTGCATCACTGTCGAGACCTTTCCGGCGTAGGCGGGGTGGAGCGCCCGGGCATTGTCCACCGTTTGGACAAAGACACCAGCGGCTGCATCGTCGTGGCAAAAAATGATGCGGCCCACACTTCCCTGAGTGCACAATTTGCTGATCGCGATACGGAGAAAATCTACCTGGCTGTCGTGCAAGGCTGCCCGAACCCTCCGGAAGGTACGATTTTCACGAACATCGCTCGCCATCCTGTCAATCGACTGAAAATGGCGGTCGTCAACCCAGGCTGTGGGAAACCGGCCATCACGGACTACAAACTCCTCTACTACGATCCAGCGACAGATAGTTCCTTGGTATGTTGTACCCTGCACACTGGCCGTACCCACCAAATACGCGTCCACATGCTGCATCTTGGGCACCCCCTCATCGGGGATACCATCTATGCCCATCCGGCAAGGCAAAAAGCGAAACCGGGACGACTCATGCTCCACGCGCGGCGCCTTGCCTTTACACATCCATCCTCGGGCAAGCGTATGACCTTCCTTGCCCCTATCCCTCCGGAGTTTTCTCCGTGGATCTCTACATGTTCCCCTTCCGACTCACTTTTATCCTAATAAAATTTCTCCATGCCCGTTGAACCCATTTCGCATGCGTTTCATGGAAGAAAGAAGATGGAAAAATGGTCTGTATGTTGGCATCGCGTATTCATAATCCATTCTAACTGACAACACGCCATGTTCTGAAAGTTTCGCTGCGTACCCGCTCCGTATCCTCGCCTCTTTCCGGTCATGTCCGATGCTCGTCGTTCCAATTAAGCGCTCTGCAATTCCCGTGCCGCAGGCGCGCTCACTTTCCCAATCGTCAATGACTTGGCGTTTTCTTGAGACGGATGTGGGCGGCTATAAGCTATGTCAATCTAATCCTCTGAGGCCCTATGGACATATGCAAAAATTTACCCCAACTCCACGCCTCTAAATTGCCGTTATTTACTTTCCATTCAACGCGAAAACGCACGACTCCGCATGTTAAAGCCTGCAAGTCACCCGGAGCACGACGCAATCCAAAGCGTCGGGACGTTGCTGACGCTTCATGAAGAGGGGTAAAAAGGGGCAGCCCGCAGGGCGGTAAAGCCTGCGGGCTGCGTTGGTCCTGGCAGTGATCTACTTTCGCGGGACCTATCGTCCGACTATCATCGACGTGCCAATGTTTCACTTCCGGGTTC
>CANQAD010000014.1 GCA_947588735.1 uncultured Akkermansia sp. | reverse complement strand
CGCGCACATGATCAATAAATCGTAATTCGTAACTCGTCAATCGTCAATAGCAACCGCATTTCCTAATGCGTTTGCCCTGTTCGGTCTGCGAAGCTGCTTGACAAATTATGCGGCGACGGCTAGGATAGCCGCGTGGAACAGTCCGTGGTCAACAACGCAGGACGGATGGGCTTGCGCAGCCTCGTGAAGTCGTATCTTACGGGCAGGTTGGCGCGTGGTACAGAACGGCTGGCGTTGCAGGAAGATGTGCGACCGATTTTGCGCGAGTGGATGCGGGCAGCTCGTCGCGGTGATATTGCGAGCAAGCGTGCGGGAAATCCTGAACTCCGACCAGTTGCTCAGGTCACGGATGCTGCAGAGGTTGTTCCGAGGGAGACGAATGAGGTAAAGTCCTTCCTGAGCGCGCTGGCTGCTGAAGAGCCGGAAGCTGTGCCCTCGGAATCCGCAGAGAAGGAGCCCGTTTTTTTCCGTCCCGCTGGCAGAACACGAGAAGAAATATGGGATCAGGCGCAGAAATTGTTGACCCGATGGGAACCTCTGCGCGAACTGAGCACGCTGCGTGATAAGATGGTGTGGGGTGAGGGCGCGCCGGATGGGGATATCTTTTTTGTGGGTGATGCGCCCAACTATTACGATGAGCAGGAAGGTCGCCCGTTTTGTGGGGAAGCCGGCGCGAAACTGGATGAAATGCTGCGCGCCATGGGGCTTACCCGCAAGGATGTTTACATTACCCATTTGGTGAAATACCGACCCAAAATGCCGCGCCAAACCACCAATAACCGTGCACCGGATGCGGAGGAAGTTCGCCTTTCCCTGCCGGTACTGGAATTCGAGGTCCGCTACGTACGTCCTAAGGTGATTGTGGCTCTCGGCGTAGTGGCGGCTCGTGGCATCATCGGACAGGGGGAGCTACCCCTCTCCGCCTACCAGCAAATGAAAGACCTTTCCTATTGCGGTGCGCCCGTCATCGTCACACATCATCCCAGTTATTTGCTGCGCACGTCAATTCTTGCCGAGCGTCGCAAACTCTGGAAGGAAATGTTGCGCGTTATGGAGCTTGCTCACCTCCCCATCTCTGCCAGACAGCGCGGGTATTTCTTGCCCAAAGGCTGATTTGCCTTTTTGGGTTTGTTTCAGGCAAAACATGTGGAGATGAACAAAGTGAGGCGTGATCAGCGCGTCCTTGAAAAAAAGGTAGAGAATTACTCGCGGATAACGACCTCCGTACCGATTGGGAGGATGGTGAAGAGCGTTTGACAGGCGTCGCGTTGCATGCGGATGCAGCCGTGAGAGGCCGGGATGCGCAAGACATTGCCGACGTGGAGACCGACGCCATCATTCGTGAGGCGCATGAAGAAGGGCATGGAAGCGTGGTAGAGATTGGAACGGTGGTAGCGATCCTTTTGACTGATGCGGAAAAATCCGGTCGGCGTGGCGTGTCTGGAGCCTCGGCCCGTGCAAACGGGGAAGTCCATGGCGGGACGGTCGCCTACGATAAGGAGGCCTCGCTGGGAGGAGAGACTGATGACAACGAGAAATTTGCCGACGGAGCTCAAAGCATCCGGATCGCGCCACGTGTCGTAGGTGCGGGGGTAGTCGCTGCGGCTACGAAAAGATTGGTAGGCTTCCGGAAATTGGACTTTGGGCAGGACGGTACCAATAATGTGGTTGAACTTGGAGGTGCTGTATTCGGTGAGGAGTTTGGCGGAAGCCTCGCGGCGGAACTCGTGGGCGAGAGAGAGTGGAGTTTTTCTGTCGCGGCTCCAAATGTCAATTCTGGCGCCGGCATCAAGGAACAGAGAGAGGAGTTCCGGGTTATCGCAAGAGGTCATCAGGTGCATGATAGCGGAGTAACCCTGGCGATCCTGTGCGTTGACGTCGGCGCCGTCGGCAAGGAGCTTTTGAATGGCGGGGGTGTGAGGTCGGCTGTCCATGACCAAAAGCATGAGAGCAGTGCGGCCTTGAGCATCGCGGCTCCATGGATTGTGGTAAGTCCGGGGAGATTCGAGGAGCCGCCAGGTATTCGGAGAGGAAGAGACGCCAAATGTGATCATCTGCTGTCCAGCCGTTGGCGTGTAGAAGAGCAATGAGAGCCGGAATGTACTGCGGATTCGCAGGGGATTGCTCGGAAGATTCGAAAAGAGCGGCGGCGCAGGTATCGTCAACGCGAGCCCCAAGACGGAGTAAAGCGGCGGCCATGCCAAGGTTGCGATGGCGCAGGGCAGTGGAAAGGGGTGTCTCGTTGGTCGTATGGGTGACCTGGTTGGGATCCGCTCCCGCAGATACAAGCTCATCTGCCAAAGCGGCAGAGTGCGGTAGCGAGGCGAGGGTATGCAGGATATTACGGCCATCGGCATACACTGGCAGGGGGCACCCTGCCTGCAGCAAAGCATGTACGACATGCACATTACTGTGCAGCGCCGGGACGAGAAGACTGAGGGTGTCTTGACCGGTTCGGCCTGAAATACACCATGTAACGCCAGGATTCATGCCGACGTTCATTAGTGTTCGCACGGCATCAGCTGACCGGGCATAGCGAATCAAATCGTGATCATGCAGCAATTGCGGGTGGTCACGCAGCAAGGAGGAGATGGCAGGCATATCCTCCTGCAACAGGGCGCAGGCGAGTTGCTGCGCAGGAGGAAAAACTCCGGGAGGCAAACGCAACGCGAGTGCAAGTATGAGTTCCTCTCCTGCCATGTCGGCGGTCATTTGAACGGGGAGTGCTTCCCCGGATGCCGGGACAGTGCGGCGAACGCGAAGCGCCAAATACTCTGCGCTTCTAACAGGGAAAGGTATGTCAGCCAGGTTTCCTGGAGCTGATGTAGCTTCTGCCGCGAAGCGCAACAGCTTACGGATTCGCACGTCCGTGGCGTAATCGCGTGCCTGCTGGCGATGTTCATTGATGAGAGCGACATCCGCTCCCTTTGCTACCAGCCAACAGGTGGCAAGGAAGTCGTTGGAAGCGGCAGCGCACATAAGCGCGGTCTGCCCGCGACAGTTTGCAAAATTGATGTCGGCACCCTTCTCAATCTCACAGAGCCTTTTTGCAAGAAGAGGATCGGGTCGAGACTGAGTGGACCGTCCCGCCGGTTCGATTGAAAGCAAACGAACGCCTTGCAGGGCGTTCCCGGAATCATTGGTGGGCGTTACTGCCGGGGATGAGACCGCGCCCAGGGAGTGAAGGAGAGCAACTAATATGATGGCGCCTTTGCCACATATGTTTACGCATCTATTTTGTATTACCGCATGCATATAACAATGCCGAAAGCATCGTTAACCTACCGTGAGAAGAACCGACTGCGCCCAATTAATGATCGGACATGCCGATGTTATATGTTATGCAAAGAAAAGGCAAGCGGAAATCACTTTTTTAAGGCTGTTCCCAACACAAAGACGGAGTGATTTGGAATGCCTGAACGCATCGACATGCACAAGGACAGGGCAATTCGCATCACGGCGCAGAATCGGTAACGATTTTTTCCTTGCGGGAAGACAGCAAAGGCCCCGGATGGTCAAAGCAAATCATGGCATGATGATGATCATGCACGCAAGGACAGAAATGGCAATAAGCACCCAGAGAATGACAAGACCCTTGCCCTCTGCGGGAGCGCCGGTGCCTTGAATATGGGAGTAGCGACCACGCAGACGCCCCTTGCGCATAAAGCCGTCATAATTTTTCTGCAACAGGGTAGCTTCGACCTGGCGCATCATATCCAGCAGCACACCCACCAAAATGAGCAGAGAGGTGCCGCCAAAGAACTGAGTAACCACGTGCGGCAGGGTTCCAAACACGGAAAGCAGGCTGGGCAGGAAGTAGATGAGTGTGAGGAAAAGAGAACCCGCAAAGGTCAGGCGGGTCATTGTCTGATCCAGGAAAGTGGCCGTTGCGGGGCCGGGGCGGATGCCGGGGATATAGCTGCCAGAGCGTTTCAGATTCTCGGAAATCTGCTGAGGTTGGAACATGGTGGCCACCCAGAAGTAGGAGAAGAAGAAGATCATGGCGGAGGAAATCAGGTAGTACCAGATGTCGCTCGGGGAAAGGATCGTATTCACAAAGGATACCCAAGGTGAATCGCCGGTGAAGAGCTGCTGCACCAGCATGCCGGGCAGGGCAAGGATAGCGGTGGCGAAGATGACGGGCATCACGCCAGAGTAGTTGAGCTTGAGGGGCAGGTAAGTTGTGCCGCCCTGGGTCATCTTACCGTGGCCAACCACGCGCTTGGCTTGCTGCACGGGGATGCGGCGCTGCGCCTGACTCACTGTGACCACGAGAGCCACCACAACCACCATGAAAAGGATGAGCGCTACGAGGGTGAGCGAACCGAGAGGGTTAATTTCACCGCCTCTCATGACGCAGGTTTTCCATGCCATCGAGAAGGCGCCGGGCAGAGCGGAGATGATGTTGACGGAGATAATCAGGGAGATGCCGTTGCCGATGCCACGCTCGGTGATTTGGTCACCAATCCACATGAGGAACATGGTGCCGGTAACGATGATGAAAATGGTGGAGAGAGTGAAGACCCAGCCCGGGTGCATGACAAGATTGCCGACATCCAGGCCTATGGTGGACGGGTTCTCCAAAGTCCGCGTGAGCAGAAATCCCTGCACAATGGCAATGATGATGGCAAGGACACGCGTGTAGCGCGTCATCTTTTGACGTCCTCCCTCCTCCTCCAGCATCTTTTTCCACGAGGGGAGAACTGCTCCCATCAGTTGGGTCATGATGGAGGCGGAAATGTAGGGCATGATCCCCAGGGCAAAAATACCGCATTGCTGCAGACCGCCACCGGAGAAGATGGTAAGGATAGCGCCGAGAGCCGCCAGGGGACCACCCTCTTCTGCAGCCTGCTGCTGCAGGAAAGTGGTGAGAGCATGCACATCCACGCCGGGGAGGGGAAGATGCACTCCGAGACGCACAACAACAATGAGTGCCAAGGTGAAAAGAATACGGCTCCGAAGCTCCGGAACTCTCATGGTGTTGGCAAAGGCGGCGATCATATTCTGGTGATTGTAAAGACTGTTTTGATGGAGGATACCTCGGCTGTTCCGCTGCGGGACAAGTTCATGCGGCCCCACTGGAATCCGCACGGTCCGGCGGTCTGCTGTATCAGCACGCCGGACTTGCGGGGTGAGGTGGAAGATCAGCTTTCAGCGCTCTTGCGGCTCAGAACCGTAAGAGTACCCCCGGCTGAGGTGATTTTCTGCTCAACAGAGGCACTGGCAAAATCCACCGACACATTCAGAGCCTTGCTCAGCTCGCCCTGACCCAGGAGTTTCACGGCGTCGCATGACCCTTTCACCAGGCCAATTGCACGCAGCTCCACCTCTGTTACCGTATCCCCGGCGTTGAAGAAAGCCTCAAGCTGGGAGATGTTGATGATGGCGATGTGGTCACGAAAGCGGGCATTGCTGAATCCTTTCTTGGGGAGACGCCGATGCAAAGGCATTTGACCGCCTTCAAAGCCCGGACGGATGGAACCGCCGGAGCGAGCCTTCTGGCCTTTATTGCCTTTGCCGCAGGTTTTGCCGAGACCGGAACTCTCGCCGTTGCCGACGCGCTTCTTGCGGTGCCTGGAACCTGGAGTCGTTTTAAGTGAATGAAGTGTCAACATAGTCGTAAAGGGTCGGATAGTTTACACGGATTCCTTTTCTTTCTTCTTCTTGCCGCGAGCGGAAAGCACCTGGTCAGCTGTGCGCATGGTGAGCATGGCTTGCATGGTAGCTTTCACTACATTAGCAGCATTCGAGGAGCCGAGAGATTTGGCGACAACGTTGCTCACGCCGGCTGCTTCCAGCACGGCACGCACCTTTTCACCAGCTACAAGACCAGTACCAGGCGCCGCGGGCTTCAGCACAATCTTGGCCCCGCCGAACTCGCTGTACACCTCGTGTGGCAGGGTTTCGTTGACCACCACTACCTTCTTCATGGCTCGTTTGGCTGCATCGGTGCCTTTGCGAATGGCGTCTGAAACCTCATTGGCTTTGCCGAAGCCCTGGCCGACCTTCCCGTTGCGGTCGCCCACAACCACGAGAGCGGAGAAGGAAAAGCGGCGCCCGCCTTTCACAACTTTCGCACATCGATTGACGTAAACAACTTTTTCGACAAGCTGGGGGCCATCCTCAGCAGAGCCCTCAGCAGTGCGACGAGAGGAAGCGGCATCACGACGCCCGGGACGTTGAGCATTGCGGGGACCGGTAGCGCCATCCTTGCGCGGAGCGCGGGATGCGGGATGCGGAGAAGCCGGAGCCATCTCGCTGGCAGATGTTTCCACAGCAGATGCCTCAGCGGGAGCGGCTGCGTTGTCCTTTATTTCTTCTGTACTCATTGTTCTAAGCGGTTAGAATTTCAGACCAGCCTCGCGGGCGGCATCTGCCAGGGATTTGACCTTGCCGTGGTAGAGAAAACCGCCGCGGTCAAAAACTACTTCAGAGATACCGGCTGCCAACGCCTTCTTTGCGATATCTTCGCCCACCTTGGCAGCGGTTTCCACATTAGCTCGTGAGAGCCCGAGCTTCTTGCTGCATGCTGCAGCGAGAGTGTTCCCCTTCGTGTCGTCTATCACTTGGGCATACACATGCTGGTTAGAGAAAAAGACAGCCAGACGCGGACGGTCGGAGGTGCCGGAAATCTTCTTGCGGATGCGCGTGCGAACACGGCTGCGAACGGCTTTACGATTGATCGTACTCATATCTTCTAAAGGTTAAATGATGATTACTTGCCAACGCTCTTGCCTTCCTTGCGTCGGATGTGTTCGCCAACATAGTGCACACCCTTGCCTTTGTACGGCTCGGGCGGGTAGTACCCGCGTACTTCGGCAGCGAATTGACCAACAACCTGCTTGTCGATACCCTCCACCTTAATCTTGGTGTTCTCCGTGACAGTCACCGAAATACCGGCAGGGATGGGGTGCAGGATGGGGTGAGACTTGCCGAGCGCGAGGTCAAGCTGTTTGCCCTTGACCGCCGCCTTAAAGCCCACGCCTACGATTTCAAGTTCTTTGGTAAAGCCCTTGGAAACACCTTCCACCATGTTAGAGAGCAGGGAACGGTTGGTGCCATGGAGAGCGCGCATGCGGCGAGAATCATCCGCTCGCTTAACGCTCAGAGTTGCCCCTTCCACAGAAACGGAGATGCCTTCCGGCAGCGCCCACGAGAGCTCGCCTTTGGCTCCTTTGACGATAACTTTCCCGTCTTTCTGGGAGATAGTGACACCCGAGGGAATCGTGATAACTTTCTTACCGACTCGAGACATAATAATAATGCGGGTTAAAGGTTACCAGACGAGGGCGATAAGCTCACCACCGATGCTAAGCTTGCGGGCTTTGGCGCCGGTCATGAGACCTTGAGACGTAGAGACGATGGAGATACCCAGGCCGTTCATGACCGTGGGAATCTGATCAGAAGTGACGTAATGGCGGCGACCCGGGCGGGAGCAGCGTTTCACTTCGGTGACAAGAGGTTTCCCATTCTGGGCGAACTTGCTCTTCACGGTGATGATCTTGTTTTTACCCTCACCAGAGACATCGTAGGACCAGATGTAGCCCTCCTCCTGGAGGATGCGGGCAATTTCTGCCTTGATTTTGGAATGAGGAGCCGTGAAGGACTCATTGTGCGCGCGACCTGCGTTTTTCACGCGGGTCAGGAAATCTGCGATGGGATCAGTTAGTACTGCCATGGTAGTCAAATGAGGTTAGGCGGTTTCTTCTGTCTTCTTGTTGGGCCTGCGGAATGGGATGCCCAGCTCGGTGAGCAGGTCTCGTCCCTCTGCATCTGTTCGGGCTGTAGTCACAAAGATGATGTCAAACCCGATCGTGCGTTTGATTTGGTCAAGCTCAATTTCCGGGAAGATGGATTGATCCGGAATACCGATGGCGTAGTTGCCGCGACCGTCGAAAGACTTGGTGGGCAGACCGCGGAAGTCGCGGATATTGGGCGCAGTTACGTTGATAAAGCGGTCCAGGAACTCCCACATACGGGTAGAACGCAGGGTAACGCGGGCTCCAAGTACTTCCCCCTCGCGCAGCTTGAAATTAGCCACACTCTTGCGGGCATAGGTAACGGCGGGTTTTTGGCCGGTTATTTTAGCAATCTCAGCAACAGCATCTTCCACGGCCTGCTTGCGGTCCGATTGCTTGCCCATGCACGTGGTTACCACGATTTTCTCCAAGCGTGGAATTTGATGCACATTGGGATACTGATGCTTGGCTCGGAGGGCCGGAATGACCTTCTCCTTGTAGTATTTCAGTAGTGTTGGTGTATTCATAGATCAGCGGGTCAGCTAGGTTGTTTTGGCTTAAGCGCGGAGTGTCTGCCCTCCCGGGTGTCAACTCACTTTCTTCACATTCGAGATGTGGATGGCGCCTTCAATCTCCTTGATACCGCCTTCCGGATCTGATTCGGAGGGTTTGGTCGCTTTCTTAAGCTTCCTCACCCCTTCAACGATAACCGTTTGCTTGGCAGCATTCACGGAGGAGACAACGCCACGCTTGCCCTTGTTCTTGCCGGCAATGACTATAACTTCATCGCCTTTCTTAACGTGGGTCTTCATCGTGTGTGGTTCTAATGATTATCCCGAGATGCACCTGCAAGACGGGGCGCACAATTTACACTTTTCTCAACCGAACGTCAAGCATAATCTCGCTGTCATTCTCATTTTTTGCAAAAAAAGATGGAGCAAGACAGTAAATATCCTTTTTGACAATCGTTTTTTCCGGTAGAATGAAGAAGACATGTTGCGCAAAATTATACTAGTGACGGGAGCATTGATGATGGGCATGATGGCGTGGGCTGCGAATCAGCAACCAAACATCATACTGGTGCTTGTGGATGACATGGGTTGGGGTGATTTGAGCTTGAACAGCCAAGGTTTAGTGGAGAAGCGTACGCCTCAGATCAGTACGCCGCACTTAGCCAAACTGGCGCAGCAGGGAGTGCTGCTTACCCGCCATTACACGTGCGCCCCCGTTTGCGCGCCAGCTCGCGCCTCCCTTTTTTCGGGTGTGCACCAAGGACATGCAGAGGTGGTGCGTAACAATAGTTTTGATGCTGCGCTGGAAAACAGTCACACGCTGGCGAGTGTGCTCAAACAGGCAGGATACGCAACGGCTCTGATAGGCAAATGGGGAATAGGAGGTGGAAGTGAAGGCGGCGGCACCCCGACTACCACCGGGGCATGGCCCACGCAGCGTGGGTTTGATTATTTCTTCGGGTACAATAATCACATTGCCGGACACAGGCACTACCCCAAGGAAGAGAGTGTAGCCGACCCTGAGACTCAAAAAAATGCGATATGGGATGGGGATAAGATCGTGACGGATGATTTAGACGGAGCGTACAGCACGGATCTCTTCACCGCAAGAGCGAAGAAGTGGATAGAAGATACATACAAGGCCAACCCGAAGAAACCGTTTTTTCTGGCGCTCACATTAATAGCGCCGCATGCTCGCCTGGCTGTACCGGCCATGGCTTATCCGAAAAGCGGTGGCGTGCGTGGCGGGATGCAATGGTTGGGGAAGCCGGGTATGATGATTAACACGGCAGGCGGCAAGTGGGACAGTTTTATATACCCTCAGTATCGTGCTGCCTGGGAGAAGTACGCAAAGCAAAGGTATGGCGAAAAGGCTGCTTCCAAGCTGGATGGCGCACGCCGCCACGCAACCATGATCACGCGCGTGGATGACGCCGTGGGAGATATTGTACGCCTCTGTAAAGATTTGAAAATTGACCGCAACACATTTTTGGTGTTCACCAGTGATAACGGGCCGCACAATGAGCCCGGTTCCGTAAGGGGTGAGAAGGGTCATCCGGCTCCGGCGCAGGACCCATCGTTTTTCCGTAGCTATGGGCCGTTGGATGGCATCAAGCGTGATGCGTGGGAAGGAGGACTACGGGTGCCGTGCGTGGTATGGGCCCCGGGGATTATAGCCGGAGGAGTGAAGAATGCGCAACCCGCGCAATTTCAGGATTGGATGGCGACCTTTGCGGATTTGGCTGGTGTACCTGTGCCGATGCGGAGTGATGGGGTGTCGCTGCTGCCGATGCTGCGCGGGGAAGAGACGGCAAATCAGCAGCATGGTGTGGTATATTCCGAGTATGCTTACGGCGGGGGGATCCCATATTACGATGACTTCGCATCCAACAAGATCGGGCGCGTGCGTGGGGAGCAACAGGCAATACTCTTCCCCGTGCCTGCTGGCAAGAGCGGGGAGGCTCCCCGATGGCTCAAAGCAATTCGCACGGGCGTTAACACCGGCGAGGAGGATTTCGATATTTATGATGTAGATGCAGATACGCACGAATCCGAAAATCTGGCAGACAAATACGCCGAGTACCAGGATCAGCTTAAGAAAAGTGTGCTTTGGAACCGCAGAGCCTACGACTACGTACGTGACCCTTCTGCGGGCAAACGTAAAAATCCATGCGGCGGCAAACGTCCGTATGACAATGTATTGGTACCACCGGATGACATAGAGAGCGCAGCGCTGAAACCCGGACTGAAGATGCGACGCGTGATGGCGGAAGTTCCGTGGGTACCCGTATTTGACACACTTCCACAAGCTGAGGAGGCGGAAAAGGGGGAGGCGATGGATCTGACAGAAGAAGAGTTGCCGGCCGGCAGTGTAACGCAATACACGGGGTACATGCTCGTGCCACACGATGAACGACAATGGCATTTTTATCTGACTCTGAGCAATGTGCCTGGAACCAAGGCTTATATCAAGTTACACAATTTTCAGTTGATAGATGCCGATGCAAACTACAAACCCGGGAGCACAGCCACGGAAAGCGCCGCTGCCAATGCGGTAGAGAGTGTGGAGGAAAAGACCGGCAAAGCCGGAATTCCGCTGAAGGCTGGTCTGCATGCCATCAATATCACTGTTGTGCAGGGGAAGGATGGCCCGGGCAAGGTCCGCTTTGAACGGCAGCCTGGAAACGGCGGCAAGCGAGAACTGGTTCCAGCGAGTGCTTTCAAGAACTGAGTCGTGTTCCCGAGTCAGAGCACGGCCGTCATTTAGAATAAACATGCACAATGCGCACGTTATCAATATCGTAAATCGAAAGTCGTCAATCGTAAATGAGCAAACGCATTTTCCACGCGTTTGCCTTGGCTGCCGTCACACGTGTCCCAATAAAATATTCTCCGGGCTCATTCAACCCATTTCCCATGCGTTTTGTTCGGACGAAAATGGCAGAGCGCTTCGCCTTCCCGCGCGCCAGCGCGCAAATTTCCCAAATCGAAAATCAAAAATCGTAACTCGAAAATCCCCTTGTGTT
Organism: uncultured Akkermansia sp.; assembly: GCA_947588735.1. Classification (GTDB taxonomy): domain Bacteria; phylum Verrucomicrobiota; class Verrucomicrobiia; order Verrucomicrobiales; family Akkermansiaceae; genus Akkermansia. The sequence goes on along the minus strand of CANQAD010000014.1, from coordinate 26,202 downwards.
TCAACCTCGCTCCTCCACTCAGCTTTCTCATTAGTCTTGCGCGCGGTTCCGCCCTCCCCCGTCGCTACTGCTCCGCATTTCCCGAGCCTCCGGCTCGCTAGCTTTTTCAAATTGTAAATCGTCAATCGTCAATCGTAATTCGTAAATAACCAACAGCTTATGCTGCATGATTTGCCGTAAACGACCTGTCTGGGGTGCTTTTTCTTGGGACACGTGTGGGCTGCCGTAGTCACGGAGTTGACAGGAGAGGTAAAAGCTGCTTAAATAGCCGAGTTATGAGTACGATATATACGCAAATTACGGAAAAGATGAAGGCAGCAATGCTTGGGAAAGACACGGTGGCATTAGGAGCGCTGCGCGGGCTCAAGACCGCGTTACAGAATGCGCAGGTGGCAAAAGGGAATGTGCATGTGGAATTGCCGGACAATGAAGCGCTCAATGTGGTACGCAAGCAGTTGAAACAGCGGGAGGATTCTATACGTGTGTATGAGCAGGCCGGACGTTGCGAGCTTGCCGAAAAAGAAAAAGCGGAGGTGGCGGTGCTTTCTGCCTTTTTGCCTGCGGAGATGACCGAAGAGCAAATATTGCCGATATTGGAAGCCGTGATCAGTGAGCTTGGAGCAACGAGCAAGAAAGACATGGGCCGTGTGATGAAGGAGATGCAAACCCGTACGGAGGGGCGTGCTCCTGGCAAGCTTCTTTCTGCCATGGTAGGGCAAAGATTAAGTTAAAACGCAATGTTTTGTGCCGTCATTGTAGCCGCCGGACAGTCTCGTCGTGCGGGCTTCGACAAACTGGCCGCGCCTTTGGCGGGGCTGCCCGTGCTCTGTCATAGCGTGCGGGCTTTTGCTCAAGCCGGGGCGGAGCGCATCATCATTGTGTGCCAGCAGGCACGCTGGGACAAGCTACGGCCGTGGGAAAGTGCCGGATCCGTGCCCGTGCAGCGTGCAGATGCCGGGGAGAGACGGCAGGACTCAGTGATGTCCGGTCTGCGCGAGGTAGCCGAGGATGAAACTTGGGTGGCGGTGCACGACGGTGCACGACCACTCGTGACAGCGGAAGGCATACGCACATGTCTGTCCGCTGCGCAGCAATATGGAGCGGCAGCTTGCGCACATCCTGTCGTAGATACTCTGAAGCGGGCGGATGTCGAAAGTTGCTGCTTGCCCGAGCTGGTGGAGCGTGCGGGTATGTGGGGAATGGAAACTCCTCAGATTTGTCGCGCCGGGATACTGCGTCAAGCCTTGCAAGCAGCATACGGAAACGAATGTACGGATGAGGTGACGGCGTTGCAGCGGTTGGGACTCCGCCCCAAGTTGGTGCAAGTTGGAATGAACCTCAAAATTACCTTGCCGCATGATCTGGAGCTGGCGCAAGCATGGTGCGTGAGGCGGGGACAGCAATGATGAACTGGCCTGCACAGCGTGTGTGGGTAGTGGGTGCCGGCTTCCTGGGTGGCGAGTTGGTGCGCCTTTGCCTCTCGGCCGGGGTTAAAACGCTTAGTATTGATAGCCGGGTAGCAGCTGATGTGTGTGGAGAGGCGCAACAGGCCGACACATTACGGCGAGCCCTGCAGAAATGTTCTCCGCAGGTGATATACAGCTGCACCTCGACACAGGGCGGCGGTGCGAAGGCATATCGCAGTTGCTATGCAGAGGTGGCGGAGCAATTAGTGCGGTCGGTACCGAGAGCGCGGGTGGTCTTCTGCTCCACTTGCTCGGTGTATGAGGAACAGGGCGGAGGAGAGGTAACGGAAACGAGTATTTGCCCGGGAACAGAAGAGAAAATGCGCTTGGTATTGCGCGCAGAGCAGGCAGTGTTGCGTGCCGGGGGGGTGGTGGCTCGGTTAGCGGCTTTGTATGGCCCCGGTCGGTGTGAGATTGTACGCCGTTATGTGTTGCAGTTTGGCAGGGAATTACCCGGCGGACGGGAACGATGGGTGAATTACGTGCATGTGGCGGACGCGGCGCGCGCGCTTATGTTGTTGGCGACGCGCGGTGAGGCCGGACAGGTGTATAATGTGTGTGGGGAAACTCGACAACTTGGAGATCTATACGGACGCCTGGATGCCCTGCGCAGGGAGCATGAGGAGGAACGGGGAATTCCGGTGTTGCCGGAGAAACGAGGACGTGCGAACATGCGCGTGAGGTCAGATAAAATTCGTTTGCTCGGGTGGGAAGCGCAGGAAGATCTGTTGAGCTTTGCGCGGCAGATCATTGATGAACGAAACGAGGAGGAGCATGGTGATGCGTGATGACTACTACGAGATACTCGGGGTGAAACCGGAGACCGACAGGAGAGGCATCAAGACCGCATATCGACGGCTTGCCATGCAGCTGCACCCGGATCACAATGAGAACGATGCCTCCTCAGCTGAAAAATTCAAATTGCTGGCCGAGGCCTGGCATGTGCTGAGCGATGAGTCTCGTCGTGCGGATTACGATAACTGGCTGGAGCGACACAGGAAGTATGGCCGTATGCCCGAATTAGCGCAGATGCCGCGCCACCACGCTCGCATGTCATCTCGCAATGCGGAAAGACGCAGTGAGCGCAGAACCACCCGACATGCAACGGGCAGGGGAGGGCGTGTGAGACCGTTTTTGCTGCGGCACAGCATGCGAGTACCGGCTTGGCAGTACGTGCTCATGTGTGCGATGTGCCTGTGTTGCATTGTGCCGGGTATTGCGCGAGCCGTGCGGGGAATGACGGGAGCTCCTGCGATGCAGGCAGGTGCGGAGCAGCACGGAAAACCGGGAGACTCTCCCTTGCCGCCGGATGAGCAGAAAAAAAATTTGAAGCAGTATATGGAGCGTATTGCCAGTGCGGCGGAAAAAGGTTCCCCGGCCGCGCAGTTCGCCTATGGTAATTTGCTTTACAACGGAGTAGCCGGACTGGGGATGCCTTCCGATCCGAGAGCTGCGCATGAGTGGTGGCGTAAGGCTGCGGAGCAGGGATACCGCCCGGCTCAGCAGGCATTGGACTCTACTCCTTATTCTGCTCCGATGAAGGAGGAGAGCCGCGGTGAGAAAAAATCCAAAGAGCCGCAAGGCTGAGTACCCCCATATCATCCAGCAAACCAACGAGGGGGAAAAGCCATTCTGGCAGCAAGTCAAAGGGTAAAACGAGATAAACCAGCGCCAGCGTGGCGAGCAGTTTGTTGCGTGGGGTCCAAATAGTGCCCTTGCGCGTCTTTTCAAACATTTGCTTGGCTTTGTCAACTTTTTGAGGTGATATTGGCATGGCGGGCATCGGCAGTTGGGGAAGGATTTCGGGTTGATTTGCGCAGGGAACGGCGTTTTCTGCGAGGGGCGTAGCGCTGCAGGTGTACCTGCATGAGCCAAAGCACAAACATGGAGGCGGCATCGACTCGCACTGCAGCAGATTGCGAAAGCGCGAGAGCCAGGCGCGTCATGATTTCCACCAGGGTCGCATATTCCTGAGAATCGTCCACCAAATGGGCGTCTTCCAGCAATTCGTGCAGCTCGATCATACGGCGGTAGCAGACCATCCAATCCCCTTCCGTGGGAGCAGACAGCGCGCGCATAATGTGCTCCGGCATTGCAGTAATTCTTTTATCAATTTTGCGCAGCAGAGCCTGCCTGGTGCGGTCAGGATGAGCAAGCGTCGCTGCGTTGATGAGGTGGTGGAGGCGGCTTTCAAGCTCTCCATACGCAGCAAGCACGTCCTGTGGCACGTATTGAGGGGAATGCTGGGGCTGAGGCTGAGAAGCCACGCGGCAGAAGAGGTTCTGGAGTGCCCGAGCCCGTTCGCCGGGCGTCAGGAATTGCGGCTCGAAGAGAAGGTGCTGTTTTCGACGCTCCATATAAAAGTAGGGGGGAAATCAGAGAGCTTGAAGTGTTTGCACGTACCTTGAGATTTCATTTTGTACATTTGGAGGAGCCGGCTCAGGAGTCTCGCCCTGATCAAATGGGTCGCCAACGACCGCGGCGATGCGATTTTTATCGTCAGTGTTCGTACTATTGTTTAATGAAGAAGAGGTATCTTGATCTGGCTGATCTGCTGCATCGGGACGAGCAGAAGCGATGGCTGGTGAACTGCCACCTGTGGCGCCTTTTTGAGGAGGAAGGTTATCCTCCGTTGCTGGGTTTTGCTGCGTCGTGAGTTGACTTGGCCAGCGCATGTCCTTTCTCGGAAAATCAAATTTTGCAACAGATTGTTTTGAGCGGAGAAACGATGAGACACCGTCAATCGTGCCGGCGTGATATACTTTACGTCTGTTTACCATGCAGAAGTTGGCGTGCTTGCTGTAGAGGACTAATTCATGGGAAGGGAATTGAGATATCAACTCATACCTTTCTCGCGGAGTGAGCTCGGTTGGGAAAGAAATTCTGTTTTTCGTACGGTCATTAATGAAGTCTGCTGCATCCTCTGGATCAAGCCGCCCTTTTACAACATGAAATTCAACGTGTTCATACGTGGATGACCTCAAATCCAGTAACACCTCAATAAGAGTCCGATGCCTTTTACGTCGGTCAAAAGAGGGGGCGTATTCCATTTGGGCGCGCAACCGATTGCCTCGCCAGCCGATAAAGCGCACGTTTTGCACCTGGCTGGAGGAACGGAGTATGGAGGACAGGTCAGGGTGGTTTTGGGCAGGTGAAGAGAAGATGATTGCTACCGATGCTTCATTCCCTTCAAAGGGGCGTATCACGCTTGGTAGGGGTATCTCCTCCGTCAGGCGTTTCGCAATTTCGATCGCGGCAGATTTCTTATGTGCGTTTACAAAAATGAGTTCTATATGCCCGGATGAGGAAGGGGTGCCAACCGCCACAATCTTACTTCTATCCAGCCGCAAGAGGTAGCAGAATCCATCCTGTACAGCCTCCGGAAACATTTCTTTAAAGTTTGCTACTGAAAAGCCACGATCAACCTCACTGCGAGCAGGAACGCCCGGTGCACTCACTGCGAGCAGGAACGTCAGCGCGAAAAAAGTGAAAATGCGCTCCACCATGGAACCTCGTTAGTTGGAGTAGGATTTGACCAGCTTGCGGATATGTTTTTGCATGCGAGGCAGGTGCGCGTGGATACTCTTGGCCAGTGCAAGTTGGTTGCGTGTACGCACAAGATTGTGCTCCGGATAATCGCAGCGGAAATACTTGTCGCCGTCCAAATAATCCGTAAGAAAGCGCATACCGATTTCTACAGTGATAAGCCAACCGGAAAAGGCGAGCATGTCCACCTCTTTCTGGGTAAGAAAATCGTGCGTTGCATCCAAGTAACCTTCGGCCAGAGATTCAAAAAAAGGCATTTCCATGTGTACTTTGGAGAGATCAGGCTCATCTTCGCTTGCCATGCAGGTGGCCGTGCGCACCATATCTCCGAAGTCGTAGAGCGACAGTCCCGGCATGACTGTATCCAAGTCAATGACGCAAACGGCGCCGTCAGTCTCCTCATCCAGCATTACATTGTTGATTTTCGTATCATTGTGGGTGATGCGGGTAGGGAGTTCGCCAGATTTCTGCATGTCCACCAATTTGCTGAATTGGGGCGACCATGTGCCGATGAGTGCGAGCTCTTCCGCGCAGGAATCAGCGCGGTGCATGATATCTTGAGCAGCGCTCATTTGCAAAGCCGCGAAACGCTTGGGAGTGTTGTGGAAATCCGGGATGGATTCACGGATATCCTCCGGATTCATATCCGAGACAAGTTCCTGGAAGGAGCCGAAAGCATACCCCGCTTGGTAAGCCTGGCGCGTATTTTCAACTACATCGTACGTGTGAGTGCCTTCAATATTGTTGTAACAGCGCCACATTCCTCCCTCCTCCGGCAGGTAGATGTAATTGCGGCCACCGCGCGCCGGGTAGAGCGTAAGCGTTTGTCCCGCCGCATTTTTCCGTCGCCGCAGCACCTTCCATGATATATGACGTGTCACCTTTTCCACGTTTTTCATGACCAGGGCCGGATCTTTGAAAACGTAATCGTTGATGCGTTGCAGAATGTAGCGGTCCACATGCCCGTCTTCGGTGCGGTAACACGCCCGGTAGGTGGTGTTGATGTGGCCGTTCCTCAACTCTTCCCCATAGAGAAAATCGCCACTAATGGCAAATTGATCGCCTATGTGGGCGATGCGTTCCGCGATAGCGCCCTCCTGAAGTTTACTCATAGTTGTGCGGGATTAACGTGGGGTTGTGGTCTTGGTTCCTTGTCTTCTCCCGCGTGGGGCATTTGCTGCCGCATTCTTCTTATCATATTCGCTGTTGTAACTAAAAGAGATAAGACGGAATGCCCTGGTTTGAGTCGGATGCTTGACAATGATGGTGACATGAGAAAGAGCCTTGCTCATGGCATACCTGGAACCGCGAAGAGGCATGGGTGTCTCGCCTTCCGTGGCAGGAGGGACGCGCAGCATGTAATCAAAAGTTCTCAGACCGGGGTGGTCTTTGCTTAGAATCGACCACACATTTTTATCAGATGGAGAGATACAGTTGCCTCCGGTTCTCTTGAAAGGGAAAATCATGGCTCCCTTTTCGGGGATTTGCCCGGGAGTCGTGATGGCGACCATCTCAATAGGCACAGGCGAGAAGTTGAGGACATAAAAACCGCCTACGGGAAAATCAGCCTCCCGCATGAAAAAATATTGAGGGGGTATCTTTTCCCCGGCGAGCAGGGCAATGCAGATTACACGTCCCTTGCTCATTTCCGGCGGAAGGGCGATATCAATGGAGGGATCCCCTGGCTGTTTTGTATCCTCGGGTTCATGCTCATAGAGACGCACATGCCCGTCAGAGCTTGGCAACACTCGTTCACTTGGCCCACGCGAGGAGATGTAGATAGGCAGGTACTTGTCCTTGTAGAGGGCAAAGAGGGGTGAGGGAAGGCTTTTATCGGAAGGACTGCACACCACAAAACGGACACCTGTGGTGGGGTACACGGGCGTATCAGTGTCCCGATTCTGTGCAGGTGGTTGCGAGGAATCGGCCTGAGCCCACGCCATGCCGCATAGCGGCAAAAAACTCAAACAAGCAAGGAGAAGTATTTTTTTCATAAAGGCACCGGAATGCAGATGGGTGCATGATACCAGTTTACAATGCGCAAAGCAAGGCAAAAACGGGCATACACCAGGCAACCGCATTAGGAAATGCGGTTGCTATTGACGAGTTACGATTTTCGATTGACGATTTGGGAAGCTTGCGCGCTGGCGCGCGGGGAGCGAAGTGTGAGCGGCTGCAATAACCGCCTGTTAGGATCGCTTTTTCTAGGGACGAAAGAAAGAAGCCGACAAGACAGCATGCCATGGACGATTCAGCAAAGCGGTCGACGGCCCCGGTAGGGCGCTCGCGAAGCGGGCTGTAAGACCGATGAGCCAGCCCGCAGGGGTGAGGAGTCGTGAGACGACTCCGAAGCAAAACTCGTGGGGCGAGTTTGAGGCAAGAGTCGTGAGACGACTCCGAAGCAAGCTCCGATGGGGCGGCGCTGAGTCAACCCGGCATGGCATTACTCCGGATGCTTTCCCTTGATCATCGCATCTCGTCTTCGAAAATTCCGCTTTGCTTTTGCTGCGCACCTCACGCGCCATATCCACGTCACCAGCAACGCCCGCCTCTCCGCCTGCCCCGCGTCAACCTCTCCCGACAAATAATCACATTCTTGACTTCGCTACCCTTATTCACATTCACTAAACGTTTCTTATGCGACTCATTTGTGCCTCGCACAACGTTCAGTAAATAACCCGCCCCTCAAAAATCAAGCAAAACAAGCCATTTACATTCTCTAAACACCCTCAACAAAAAGCGGATGATGGGACTCGAACCCACGACATCAACCTTGGCAAGGTTGCGCTCTACCACTGAGCTACATCCGCATACCTGTCACTCTCGACGACAAGCGCCGAGCGGAAGGCGGGGGCATTATACGTGCCTTATAGCGACCAATCAAGACTTTTTTCAAAAAAAATCATCAGAGGATCGAAAAGAGCGCACCGAAGGAGAAAAGACCAAGGCACATCAAGCCTCAGGGCGACTGCGTTTTCTAATACGGTTGCATCGCTTCGAGCCCGCTGAAGTTAATGAAGAAGGAATCACCGCGGACAGGTGGAGAAGCTGGATCCCGGGTGCTTCGGAAACCGACTCGGGCGACGTAGCCGCGGACATCGTCCGGAGAATCGGGGAGCTTACTGTTGATTTCTGCTGCGTCCGGGAGCTTCTCAGATGGATCCTCAGCTGTAACGATGACCCAACAGAGGGCATTGTCTGAGGCACGGAAAAAGATGTGAGGACAGATGCCGGGAATATCCTGCCAGGAGAGGATTTGGAGGTGCTGCTCGCGCAGATGTCGGAGCACAACGCTGCCCCTGAAATTGCACAGCTCCCAATCGCTCATCGGGACGGGCTGGGAAGTGTCTTCTTCGGTAGCTGGGTCAAGGAAAGCGCCGGATTCCGGGATGAGGAGGTTCCAGCCCATGGAAAGAGGCGCCATACTATCCATCCACATGGGGAAGAAAAGTGGCGTCATGTTGTAGCGCTCGCACTCGGTCAGGAAAAGATTGCGCTCGGTTGTGGGAAGGGATATTTGCAGATGGGTGGGCTTGCCGCGTTGGCCATGCGCATGCTCCACGCGAACCAGGAGCACCGCATAGACACGGTTGCCCACCCTGAAGATCAGGTCGGCAAAGGCGGGATTCCGCGGCTCCGCTTTCAGCCACGCGTACGGGCGATCGCCAAGTTCATCCATGCACTCCTGCAACTGCTTGCCGCAAATTTGAAAAGCTTCCAGATATTTCTTTTGTGGGTGCGGCATGACGCTGGCAGGTCAGGATTTGATGCAGGAAAGGATGAGCTGTGTGACCAGCTTGGGATTCGGCTTGGGGTTGGCAGTCTTCATGACCTTGCCGGTGAGCGCATTCACCAGTTTGGCATTTCCGGCGCGTACCAGCTCCACCATGTCCTGGTTTTCCTCCAGCACGGAACGCACGAGTTCCTCCAGTGCGCCGGAATCGGCCTTTTTATAGCCAAGTTCAGCAGCCGCAGAGGAGGCGTCTTTGTCGGGGGTGCGCCAAATGACATCCAGCACCTCTCGCGCCTGGTTAGTGGATACGGTGCCATCTTCCACAATGCCGATGATGTCGGCAAGCGCGGCGGGGGAAATCGGGCAGTCCGCCAGAGAGGTCTCTCTCTCTGTGAGCACAGCGGTCAGGGTGTTGATCACCCAGTTGGCGGCTTTGCGTGCCGGAGCGCCAGCCTGTACTGTTCGCTCAAAGAAGGAGCACAGAGAGGCATCGCTCACGAGGGTGGTGGCATCCGCTGCAGGCAGCATGTAATCTCGTATCAGTCGTTGGCGGCGTGCGTCCGGCATTTCGGGGATGCATTCCTGCACGCGCTCCACAAGAGGTGCTGTGCGCACAGGGATGAGATCCGGGCAGGTATGGTAACGGTAATCATGAGCGTTTTCCTTGGTGCGCATGATGATGCTCTCGCCCAGCGTATCATCCCATCTGCGGGTAGATTGCACTTGAGCAATGCCCGCATCCAGCTCCTCAGTCTGGCGGCGAATTTCGTAAATGAGCGCGCGGCGAGCAGCTGACATGGAGTTGATATTCTTCATCTCGATTTTTTCGCCGAGCTCTTTCTGGCCGCGCGGGCGCAGGGATACGTTGACATCGCAGCGCATTTCTCCCTTTTCCATGTCGGCGTTGGAGATGTCGGCGTACACCATGATTTGTTGCAGGCTCTTGAGGTAGGCGTACGCCTCGTCCGGCGTGTGCAAGTCGGGGGCGGAGACAATTTCCATAAGTGGAGTCCCGCCCCGGTTGTAGTCCACAAGAGAGAAACCTGCAAAATGCGTGAGCTTGGCGGCGTCTTCCTCCAAATGAATGTGGTCGAGCTTGACGTGGCGCACAATGCCGTCCTCACTCGCGGGGACTTCTGTGTTGGCCGGAAATGTCCACTCGTAGAGAGGCACGGAACCGCCGATGCACAGGGGAAGATCCAGCTGGCTGGTCTGGTAATTTTTCGGCATGTCGGGGTAAAAGTAATTTTTACGATCCCATTTGCTGATCGGCGGAATCGAGCAGCCGAGCAGCCTTCCGGCCAGGATAGTGCGCTCGATGGCTCGTACATTGAGCGTAGACAGGGCGCCGGGCATACCCAGGCAGGTCGGGCATACATTCGTGTTGGGTGCGTAGCCAAAGCCGGCTCGACAGGCACAGAACATTTTTGTCTGCGTGCGTATCTGACAGTGCACCTCCAAGCCAATCGTTACCTCGTAGTCGCTTGCTGGCATTTTTTTCTATGGTTTAGTGATGATATTACCGTGCAGGGCATCGTCCAGATCCATGCGAAAGCTGGCATCAAATACATCGTCGAAGCATTCGCCGTGTGTGAGGCTTAAACTTTCGTACATCCTGTCCAGTGCGTCCGAAAAGGAATCAAAAGGCTCGCGATCGTAACCATCCAGAGCAACAATGCGCACGATTTCATTGCGGATTTTCCAAAGAATCGGCTCAATCTCCTTACAGACGCGCAGAAATTCCGGGCGGAAAGTTTCCGGTATGTTAGAACGTCCGAAACGGTGCGCGGGGCGGCTCTCGTTCATCCGCCCGGCCAGTGCGACAATGGGCCCTGCCGCAGAGGCAGCCGATTCGGGGTCCTGCACGTGTCCCAACTGCTCGAGCAGTTCGCTGTCCACTGTCTCCATGCGACGCAAACGTGCAATTTCCCGCTGCGCATCAGACGGGGAGAGGAGCACCCTCGTAAGTTGCAGCTTTTCTCGCTCCTCATCACCGAAAACACCGAGTTCCATCGCCTTGAGAAACTCGTTGACGAGAGCAGAAGAGCCGTAGCATTGGGTCTTGCAGAGGCTGTCAAATTCGTAACTGGCCTCCTCGTACACCTCCGCAATGCGATAGGTCTGAGCGTCCAAGCTCTCCACGTCTTGAGCTTCGCCTTCGAACATAGCCTCGCTTAATTTCCATGACATTTGGACCAGCTGGCCGAACCTGTCGGCGGATTGATCAGCCGTCTCCTTATTGACCACACCGCAGAGCAGGCGCCACATTTCGCTGGTGACGGCGAGCATCCGATCGGGGGCGCTACTGGCAGTTTCGGCAGCCGTCAGCGGTGAGGACAAAAGCAAAGCCATTGCCAGCAAAACCGAGCAACCTGAGCACCATGCCTGCATAGGAATTTGCTGCTCGCGGGAGAAGAAGATCACCGGGTATAGTTGCCGGGATCCTGAGTGATGGTCACGTCGTGCGGGTGGCTTTCCTGAAGCCCGCCGGCGGTGATTTGCACAAAACGCGCGTGGTCGCGCAGTTCCTGCAGGTCCCTGGCTCCCAAATACCCCATGCCGGAGCGCAAGCCGCCCACGAGCTGGAAAATGACATCCGCCAGCATCCCTTTGTAGGGCACCCGAGCCTCAACACCCTCGGCCACCAGCTTGCCGCTGGAATTCTGCCCATAACGATCCCCGGATCCGGCACGCATGGCCCCCAGGGAGCCCATACCTCGGTAGGTCTTGAAATTGCGTCCCTGGTAATGCACCACGGCGCCGGGACTTTCCTCGCACCCGGCCAGCATGCCGCCCAACATCACCAAATCCGCCCCCGCGGCCAACGCCTTTACGGCGTCCCCGGAGTAACGAATGCCGCCATCGGCAATCACTGTGACACCCGCCGGACGTGCCACTTTGGCGACCTCCTGAATCGCGGTAAACTGCGGCATGCCGACGCCGGAGATGATGCGTGTGGTGCAGATGGAACCCGGCCCCACACCAACCTTTACCGCATGAGCTCCGGCAGCGATGAGGTCTCGCGCGCCATCTTGAGTGACGACATTGCCTGCGACCACCGGTTTGCCCAACTCGCGCAGCTTTTCCACCACGTGAAGCACGCGCGATGTGTGCCCCGTGGCAGCGTCAATGAAGAGAGCATCTGCACCCGCCTCCAGCACAGCCTGCGCGCGGTCCCAAAACTCCGGTCCCGGACCCACGGCTGCGCCGCAACGCAGACGCCCGAATTCATCTTTGGTGGACTCCTGAAAAGCCTCGCGCTTCCGAATGTCGGTTTCGGTAATCAGACCGACCAGATAGCCCTTGTCATCGACAAGCGGCAGCTTTTCAATACGATTACGGTAGAGAATCTTGCGCGCTTCCTCGGGGGTCGTATTAGGGGCTCCGGTAACAAGTCGCTCCAAGGGGGTCATCACATCCTGCACACTCATGGTATCCATGTGGCGCCCGTCGTGCACGCGCATATCGCGCCCGGTGATGATGCCTTCCAGCACGTTATGCTCATCCACCACCGGAAAACCGGAGAACCCGTGCTCATTCATGATGCTCTTCACCTCGCTGAGCTTCATGTGGCGGGTTACGGTAATGGGTTTGGTGATGACGGCGTTTTCGAAGCGTTTGACGCGTGCAACCATGGCTGCCTGGTCTTCAACGCGATTATTGCGGTGAATGACACCCAATCCGCCTTCACGCGCCATGGCAATTGCCATATCCACCTCTGTTACGGTATCCATGGGCGCAGACAGCACCGGCATGCGCAATGGAAAAGCTTTGCAAAGTTGGGAGGAAGGATCCGCCTGCCCCGGCAGGATGCTGCTCAGACAAGGGAGGAGCAGCACGTCATCAAACGTAAGTCCTAATTGAATTTCTGCCATGGCGAAGTGTACCATCCGCTTCCTCATTTTGCAAGCCGATTCCTGCCCGTAAATAAAAAAAGGAAAAAAAGCTTGCTAATGAGCCCATTTTCGTGTAGAGTGTGCCCGCCTCTTCCCTCAGAGGCTCCATTCATGGGTAGGTTCCCGAGCGGTCAAAGGGGGCAGACTGTAAATCTGCTAGCGTTTGCTTTCGATGGTTCGAATCCATCCCTGCCCATTCTTCCAAGCGGAGGTAGCTCAGTTGGTAGAGCAACACCTTGACATGGTGGAGGTCGTAGGTTCGAGTCCTATCCCCCGTAGCGAATTTGATAGTTTGATTGAGTTTGATTAGCCCGCGAGTCCTAGAGACGGCGGGCTTTTTGCTTGTCTTGGTTTGGTGGGGTATGATAGAGAGGGGGTACGCTTCAGGGGTACGATGGGGGTACGCGGTGTACCTCCGCCCCGGAAGTTGAAAGAAGAATAGATAGATATTACGATTATGGCATGGTTGCAGAAGTTAAGCGGGCGTTCCTGTTTTTATGCGTGTTGGAAGCAGGACGGGAAGAAGGTGATGAAGTCAACGGGGATTCGGATTAAGGGGGAGGTTGGGATGAATGCGCGGGCGGCGGAAAGGGCGGCGCAGTTGGCGGCGGACAATATGGAGCTGGCGGCGAAGGGGGAGTGTCCTTTGGATAAGATTATGGATGCCGTGAGGGCGGCTGGTGAGGCTTGCGGGTTGGGGCGAGCTGTGCCGTCGGTGCGGGAGTTGCTGGATAGTGTGCCTGCGACTTCGGCGGCGAGTTCGGAGAGTAACCGGAGGCGGGCGCATGTGCTTTTTATCAGGTTTTTGGGGGCGAGGGCGGAGGAACGGGTGGATGCGGTGACGGGGGAGGATTGCCGGGCGTTTGTGTTAGCGCAGTTTCGGCAGGCTTCGCCGCGGACAGTGGAGATTTTCCGGGTGTATTTGAAGATGGCTTTTGATAAGGGGGTGCGCGATAGGGTGATTTATGGGAATCCGTGGGACGGGGTGAGTGTGGCGAAGTTGGCAAAGGGGGCGGGTGTTTCAATAGTTTCGCAGAGGCGGGAGGCGTTTACGGCGGAGGAGATTAAACAGATGATTACGGATTTTCCTGATCCTTGGAATGATATGGTGGCGGTGGCGTATTTTTGCAATGGGTTGCGTATTTCGGATGTGTGTCTGATGAGGTGGAGCGGGGTGGATTTTGAAAAAGGGGTGATTTTTCTGAGGGAAAAGAAGACGGGGAAGGAGCGCGAGATTCTGCTGAGGGATGATCTGCGCTCTTTGCTGGAGCGGCGGCTGAAGGCGGCTCTGCCGGGGGATGAATATGTGTTCCCATCGATGGCTGAGAGGTATAATCATAGCCCCAGCTATGTGTCCACGCAGTTCACGGCTTTGCTGAGGGCGTTCGGGATTTTGCCGGATGATGATGGGAAGCCGCTGACGGGGAACCGCCACAGGGTGAGTCGCAAGTCGTTTCACAGCATTCGCCATACGGTGGTGTCCGTTGCGCGGTCAGATTCGCGGCTGACGGCGGATGTGGTGCGGGAGGCTGTGGGGCATAGCTCTGAAGAGGTGGAGCGGGGGTATTTCAGTGCTACGGCGGAACAGAGGGCAAAGGTGGGTGAGGTGCTTGAGGAAGCACTGAGGAAGGTGTGACGGCGGTCCGCGGCGAACCGCGGCGGATGATGGCGGTGAGGTGCTTGAGCCTGCCGGAGGCGGCAGAATCGCGCGGATGCGCGCGCGAAAAAGATCACCGCATGGCGGGATACTTGGATACTATGCTGTATTATTTGTTTATTATTAAGGGAAATACAATAAAAGGAGTATTCTATTTTATTGAAAAAGTATTCTAAATTGTCGTATAAGTATCCAGATATGTGCAAGAAGTATTCCGGCGGATGAATTCGGGTGAAGGTACTGTGCGGAGAGACGTTCCCACGCGGCTGGATACACCCCGAAATACGGCTATTTCTTTTCCGAAAAAATGATTTTTGTTTCACCCCCCCTCCACACACAATTACGCCGGTAAGCTGTTTGCCAAGAAATGCTAAGGTGAAAAGAACTTGACTCAGTAGCTTTTTTAGGGTAGAATGTCTTTAGGATGCTACCTTGAAATATGTCGCAAAGTATTGATAATGAACTAGTTACTACCCCCCCCCCGCAAGAGTTCTGATAACATAACTCTGCATTTAGCAAAGAAGGGGAAGAAAGATGAATTCTACACGCAGCTCAATGATATCAGCAACGAGTTGCAACATTACGCGGGGCACTTTGCCGGGAAGACGGTGTTCTGTAACTGTGATGATCCGTACGAGAGCAATTTTTTTCAGTATTTTGTGCTCAATTTTGGACGCTTGAAGCTCAAAAAACTGATTGCCACGTGCTATGCAGGCTCGCCGATTGCCGGGCAGCAACTCATGCTTTTTGAGGAGCCGGAGACTGAGCGCACACCGTACAAGGCTGTGGTCACGAAGGTTTATGACAAGACGGGGGATAATGCTGTAGATATGCGGGATGTGAGGGCTCTCATCGAGTCCGGAGAGATTCCCATTGAGCGGCTGCAAGGGAATGGCGATTTCCGCAGTGCGGAGTGCATCGAGCTTCTCAAGGAGGCCGATATTGTAGTGACCAACCCGCCATTCTCACTTTTTCGTGAGTACGTGGCGCAGTTGGTGGAGTACGGCAAGAAGTTCCTTATCATTGGCAACCAGAACGCGATTACATACAAGGAGATTTTCCCACTTATCAAAGAGAACAAGATGTGGCTGGGATATGGTTTCAAAGGGGGAGATTCTCATTTTTTAATTCCTAAAGAAAATGCTCGTGAGTTTGCACCCGGTGTGTATGACCCTAGCACAGGGTTGGTCCATTTCAGGAATGTGACATGGTTTACTAATCTAGATTACAAGAAGCGTCATGAGCGGATGATTCTTTTCCGCCATTACACTCCGGAGGAATACCCGCACTACGATAATTACGATGCGATTGAGGTCAGTAAAACGGTGGATATCCCCTGTGATTATGATGGGGTGATGGGTGTGCCGATTTCTTTTATGAATAAGTACAATCCAGAGCAATTTGAAATTATCGGACTCGATCGATACACTGTTCCTAAGGAGTTTCTTGTCGGCGGGCGAGTGGCGATTATGGGCAAACCCCGTTATGCCCGCATACTCATCCGTAATAAGCAACCTGAAACGCGAACAAAATAACGATACCATGAAGATAGAAGAGTTAAAAGTCACTGTGGGGGAAGTCTGCGAAGGGTACGCAAACGATGCAGAAGAGGGAGTGAGCGGCTATGGAGGAGCATTGGACATACGCCCGCCTTATCAGCGGGAGTTTGTGTACAAGGATGCGCAGAGAGATGAGGTGATACGAACTGTAAAAAAGGGACTGCCGCTCAATGTGATCTATTGGTGCCGGGTAAAGAAGGAGGACGGTTCGGCGGGGTATGAGGTGATGGATGGGCAGCAGCGTACACTCTCACTATGCGAGTACGTGAGGGGAAGCTTTGCAGTGGATGGGCTGTTTTTCCACAACTTGCCGAGGGATAAGCAGAGGGAGATTTTGGGCTACAAGCTTTTCGTGTACACTTGTGACGGAACAGAGAGCGAGAAGTTGGAGTGGTTCCGCATCATCAATATAGCCGGGGAAGAGCTAAGCGATCAGGAACTGCGCAATGCAGTGTATGCCGGAAGCTGGACGGCTGACGCGAAACGCTACTTTTCTAGGACGGGGTGCCCGGCGGCTCGAATGGCGGGGGATTACCTGAAGGGAGAGAGTATTCGTCAGCATTATCTGGAAACGGCTATACTTTGGGCGGCAAGTGCGCAAGGAAAGAGTATTGAAGAGTACATGGCAGAGCATCAGAATGATCCGAGTGCGGTTGCTCTGTGGACTTATTTTCGCTCGGTGATTGATTGGGTGCAGGCCATATTCCCGAAGAAGCGCAAGGAAATGAAGGGCTTGCCGTGGGGGCTGATGTATAATGAGCACGGCACGCGCACGGATCTTGATCCGCAAAAACTCGAAGAGCAGGTGGGACGACTGATGGGGGATGAAGATGTAACGCGTAAGAGCGGGATTTATGAGTACCTGCTTACCGGGGATGAGAGGAAGCTATCCATCCGCACTTTTGACAGGCGCGACGCCTTGGCAGCTTACGAGCGGCAAAAACACCGCTGCACGATATGCAACAAGGAATTTCCATTTGGTGAGATGCACGCCGATCACATCACGCCGTGGAGCAAAGGGGGCAGAACAACGCCGGAAAATTGTCAGATGCTCTGCCGGGATTGCAACCTGAGGAAGGGCGCGCAGGCATAATGCACATCGTACGTGGTGTTGACCTGCCCTGAGGCTCCGCCGGTGGTTGGTACGATGTCGCTCCCTATGATGAACCCATGCAGAACGGGAAACGAGACGGAAACCGGCAACAAAGGAAAAGGCTTTGTCGCTAGGGATTGCTGGGGTGGTTTTGCAACAAATGATAACTTCGTGCAACCTCATGAGGGAATGCCCACGGGACTCGAGCCGCGCATGAGCAAAACGGGGAGCGAGGATGTCAGAAGGGGATATCGTCGTTGCGTTCCTCCTGAATTTCCGGTATTTCGTCTTCAACCGTATCTTCTTCCGGAGTATTGCCCATTTGGGCTAGGAAATCACCAAGATTGATTATGCTGTCTTTGCGAGCCTCCCTATTGAGTGTTTCTACAATCCAAGCATGAGTTGACTTTCTCGATATATTCGCAGCTAGTTCCGCATATATACCCTTCCATCGCTCCTCAATGACTGGTAGGTATAACGTCATCCTCGGCTCCTCATCTTCTTTTTCATAGTACCTTATAATCAAGTCATAGGTCCCTCTTATTGTATTGCCTGGAAGGATTTCTTCCGTTCGGCTTCCCCCATCCGAAGAGAACTCAGAGAATCGTTTTTTTATTTTTTCTTGTTTTTCTTCATCCGTCTTGGCGGAATCATATTCTTTTTGCAAAATAGCAGCGGCATGGCGCATTATAGCGGACGTTGCCCAGTTTGCAAGCTTGAGAATTTCTGTTCTGTTTGCGTATCCTTTTTCGGGAAAATCAGGCGATATATCTTCTTCCATTCGACAGGTGAAAATGCTCGGTGATACTCCAGCGGCATTACACCAGAAGGGGTACTCAGGAAGGAGGATATCACTATTGGGCTGGGTACTTGAAAAAAGATTTATCGCTATGAAAAGGGGAGTGAATTTCTTTGGTGAATCGGGACACACATAGCCACCTTGCTCATATCTCAGCATGACATTTTCGATAGCTCGTTGATTCTCATCCGTGATGTTTAGAGAGCTATAGAGCCAATTCTTCACACTACCTTCCGCCTTGTTAATTTTGTCGGCAAGCCATTTTGCGGATTTTTTATGCTCCCGCATCCACTGGCGAACGCGAGTTTTGAAATGTTTGAGAGATTCTTCTCTGTTCGATTTTTCAGTTGTGTTGTCCATAGTTTTGTCTCTGTGAATGTATATATTGTAGCATATTATTTTAGTAAGTCAATATGGGTTTTGTGAAATAATGAATTTTTTGTTGACATGTAGATCATATTATACTATATTACTCACATGGACGCTATACCTAAAACAACGATGTTTGACGCGTGTGGATTGGCTGAAAAATTAGGTGTCAGTCGTGCGTTGGTTTCAAGATGGACTAAAGAAGGATGCCCGTGTGTTTACATAGGCAGGGTGATGGAACCGCGGAGGGGATCACGCCCGCGGTACAATTTAGCTGAGGTGGAAACATGGCTCAAAACGCGCGCAGCGGGGAAGAGAGGGGAGGTGGTAGCATGAATGTGGAAGAGGGTACAGGGCAAGATGAAAAGCAGGTGTTGGCACGGTTGCTAGGTATCGGCGGGGGGTCACCTGTGGCAACACCGGAGATGTTGTCTATCGGGTTGCAATGGTTGCTAGCCATGGTGAAGCACGAGCTGGAGAAGCACCCGGCGGCAGATGTACAGCAATGGATGGCTCCGAAGGAGATCATTGAACATTTCGGAATAAGTCGGGAACGTGTGTTTTCATATCTTCGGAGGTTGAAGGCTGAGGGGAAGGTGCGAATGATACGCCCCACGGGTGCCGCCGGTGAAAAGGGGCATACGCGGTATAACGTGGCGGATTTGGAGGCGGCGTGGAAAGTGGAGGAGGTGAGCCATGGAAGAGGGAAAAAATGAAACGATGCGGATTGGTCAGCCGGTATTGATACGGGAACTTCTGCCAACGGTGATCGAGGAGGTGAGCCGTGAGTTGGGGTGCTAACGAGTTAGGCGCGCTGAAGAGTCCGGACGTGTTGCACGCGTATTGCGCGAAAGAGCTTGGCAACGGGCGACGGCGGGGCAGGCTGGTGTTTTACCCCTGCCCTTGGGGTTCGCATGAGCGGTTGAAGCTGGAAGTGACGGAGAAGGACGGCGTGGGCGTGGCAATGTGCCGGGCGTGCTGTAAAGGCGGCTCGGTGATTGATGTGGCGGCTGGTGTTCTGGGGATGGATGCGCGGCGAGATTTTCGCGCCGTGGTGGAGCACGTGGCGCAGGTGACGGGGTGTGCTTTGCCGGATGCGGACGCGCCGCGAAGCGAGCGAAACAGGGGGCGGCGGCAGGTAGCACTGCCGAAGAGGCAGGCGGCGGTGGAGCGCGCCGATGATGAGGGAAACGCGCGGTATTATTTGCCCGCCGAAGCGGAGGCGGCAGCATGGGCGGCAGTGCGACGGGCGGCGGCGAGTGCGCAGGGAATGCAGAGGTACGCGGATGAGCTGGGGCTTCCGCTGGATTTGCTGATGGCGCATACAGACAGGGAGCTTGCGGAAGCGGGGATGCTGGGGCTGGAGGCTGATGGGCATTTGCTGTATGTTTACACTTGCCGGGATGAAACCGGGGCGGTGCGCGCGGTGATGACGAAGCGGAGGGGATGGAAGGGCGAGCCGCGTTTTCTGTGCGGGAAGGGTTCGCATAAGCAGGTTTTATTCGGCGCGGATGCGATAGGAGAAAGTGAGCTGGTGATCATCACGGAAGGGGAGAGTGATGCGCTTGCGGCGCGGGCGGCGTTGTGGGCGTGGCTGGAATGGTGGAGCCACAATGAGCCGGATAGCTATCCGGAGGAGCGGGAAACGCCTGTGGTGGTGGCCAAGCCGGATGCGGGGACGTTTCGGGAGGCATGGGCGGCGGTGCTGAAGGGGAAGGATGTGATGCTGTGCGTGGATAACGATGAAGCGGGACGCAAGGGGGCTGTGGCGACGGCGAAGATTTTGAAGGGCGCGGGGGTGTGCCGGGTGTTTGCATGGAGTCCGGAGGGAGCGGCGAAGGACGTACGCACGGTGTACACGATGAGCAATCCGGTGGAGCTGATGGACGATATGATTTTGAACAAATACGAAATATGAACAAGATCGACAGAGGGCGAAAAGCCCGTATGAAATTGAAGGAGGGAGCGGCTGAGCGCGTTGCAATCAATGAGCAGAGGGCGCGCGAGGAGGCGACGAAGAAACTGCCGCCGATGATTCCTCTCGGGTATCTGAAAGACGGGAAGACCGTGCGGTACTACGTGCCTGTCCGGCACTGCTCGATTGATCTCAAGCCGAATGAGCACCGCGCGGATTACTTCTTGCAGCAGGCGAATTTGATGGACTGGGCGGCATGGCTCTTCCCCGATGAAAATGAGAAATGGGCGGAGGAGCACGAGGCGAAGATATGGAAGGCGGCGAAAGCTCGACTGTTTGAGGAAGCTCGGAAGGTAGGGAGAGAAGACCCGGAACGACTGCGCAAGATCGGGATGTGGGAGGAGGAAGTGGATGGTGTTCGCGGTATTTTGTACAACGCGGGGAATGCTTGCTTTTTCGTAGCTGAAGGAGGCGAAAGGCCGCAGAAGGTGGACAATATGCAGGAGCGTCATATCTACAGCTCGGAAACACCGATGCCCGCGCCCGCCGATGCGCCTCTCACAGACCAAGAGGGGCGCGAGCTAGTGGCATTCTTTGCAGAGCGACCATGGGAGATGAAGGCGGGGGCGGGTGTGTTGCTGGTGGGGTGGATTGTCAACAGCACATTGGCCGGGGTGATGAAGCGGCGTCCGCACTTGTGGATTACAGCTCCCGCGGCGACAGGCAAGAGCTATTTGCATGATGACGTGATGAGCGTTTTCGGTTTCGAGAAGGACAGGACGGAGGGGCTGTGTTTGGCCATGGAAGGAGCCGCAACATCAGCCGCAGGCGCGCGGCAAAAAATAGCGAGCTGTGCGCGCCCGGTGGTGTTTGATGAGCTGGAGGGGAACGGAGACCAGACGGCGCGGAAGAATATCGCGGATGTACTCGCGCTGATGCGCACGGCGTATTCGAGCCAAACGGGTATTTTCACCAAGGGCGGGGAGGATGGCACGGCGAAGGATTACATGGTGCGTTGCGGGTTCCTCAATTTCTCCGTCCACTCGCAACTTGAACAGGACACCGACAGGACACGATGCTTGGAGTTGCGGATGCAGCCTCTCCCGGATGCTGAGAAGGAGGAGCTGTGGGAGCGACAGAAGAAAGGGCGCGAGATGGTGAAACGCGAAGGATTTGCCGGGCGATTGCTTTGCCGCCTCATGCAGCAGGCGGCGGCGATAGAAGAGAACGTGGAGAATCTCACGGCGTACCTGAATCAGGATCTCAAAGACGCGCGGCGGGCGGAACTGATGGCGCACTTACTGGCGGGGAGCTACGCGTTGACGCACGGTGGCAAGATGCGCGCGGCTGACATGGCGCAGGCGGCAGAGGTGGCACGGGCTTATGCGGAAACCGAGGAGCAAACAAGCGAGTTTGACGAATGCTTAAATCACTTGCTGGATTGGACGGTTCACTTCATGGGCGGAGACAGGAACGTGAGGCAACTCTGCCGAATGGTGAGAGATGAGAACGATTCCGGAAACGTATCGGAGGCGGTTCAGGCTCTCGAAGCGAATGGAATGCGGTGGAGGAATAAAAAAGATGAGTTGGAAGTGCGACCCTACAATGCTCAACTCAAGAAAGTGTACTCCGGGACACGTTGGATGGGTAAAATCAAGCCTGTTCTGACAGCGGGCTGCAAGGGAAGCAAGCCGAACAGCCGGGGCGTCCATATCTCATCCGCCGCTAACGGCAAGAAACGAGACAAGGCAATTTTCATCCCCGCTGCACTCGTGTTCCCGGGTGAGGAAGCAGATGATGAAGAATGAGAGGGGAAAAGTATCTTGCGGTATTCCAAGCCGCAGGATACCACGCAAACCGCTGAAAAATAGAACGCAAGAAAGAAATTATCCTGATCCAAAGAAAAACACACGCAAAAACGGGTGAGAAATAACGAGCAAAGAAGGACGCCAAAAAATCACTTGAATTTTCTCCAATCTGATCATAAAATGGTGCTCGCACATGGAAAACTTCCGTCTATCATTTCCCTGCCGTTTGATACGGTATGACACAATTTCTCACAATACGCCCGAAGGGGTGACAAAAAGGGGTGCGTCACTTCGGAAACGCGTTGAAAATGAATGCAAATGACACCTATCCCCCGTAGAATGCGCGGCAGACTGGTCTTTCACGAAGCGGCAGCATTGCGCTTGATGTGCGTCACATGCCAGTAGAACAGCAAGTTTGTAAAATATGGCGAAGCGCAGCTGCATGCAGTATGCAGTGGCTGTCGCGCGATTGGGAGGGTGTAGTTGTGCAGCCGCCGATAGGGTTCAGCATCCAGATGGAGGGGAACGAGTTGGTGTTCCGCATGCAGAGAGCGGCGGTGGCGCATGTGAAGCCGGGGAGCCGTAGCGGGGAATTTACCCCGTTGCTGTGGAAATATGATGTGACTGAGCTGTTTTTGCGAGGCGAAGGTGTGAAACCATACATGGAGATTAATTTGGCGCCGAACGGGGCGTGGTGGGCTGCGGTGTTTGATGACCCGCGGGTGGACCATCCCGGGGTTGACGCTGCGTCCATGCCTGTGCGCAGTTTCGGACGAAGTGAAAGTTCGCAATGGGCGGCGGAGTTGCGTCTGCCGCTCGCCGTACTTGAGACGTTGGGTTGGAAACTACCGGAATTGCATGCCTGTGCGTGTGCAGTGCTGCGCCAGGCGGATGGCTCATATCGCTACACGTCCACAAGCATGCGCCCGGGGGAAAAACCGGATTTTCACCGGCCGTGGGATTGGGTGCCCGCTCAGCTCCAAGCGTGAAGCCTATTTGGTTTTTTTGTCCTCCAGCTGCATAGTGAACGGCGCTGTGGGCAGCCCGTCCTCATTGACCAGATTCGGGGTGAGGAAGGTGCTCCACGCGTAGCGCACCACTTTGGGAGTCTGCCGCAGCCCGTCTGCCGTGAGAACCAGTTTTTCATCCCGTATTTCGGCGTTGGCCGGGTAAAACTTTTTACCGTCCGACGAAAGCTCAAAGTGTGCGACAGGTTTGCCATCTGCGCTCTTGAGCCCTTTTGCATGATCAAACTCCACGACTACACTCCCCTCGCTCAGCAGCGAGGCCTGTTTTGCCACCGGCCCCGAGTAGGGCACATCTTTTTTGTCGTACACACAGGCCGCTGCAGTGGCTGCCAGACGTTCCCCCACCTCCAGCTTGCGCCGTGGGTGAACATCGATACTGGTGGAGCCGAGATCGACAGTAATGATCTCGTACACGCGCGGGAGGAGCTTGCAGACGCGGTCTTGCACCTCGCGGAACTCGGGCCAGTAAGCGCGCAGGCCGTTCTTGTCATCTTTGATGCGTGGCAGCTGTACCATGACGAAAGGCATGTCAGGCTGCTTGAATTCAGTGCGCCATCCGGTGATGAGGTCCTTCAGCAATCCCTCATTTTGTTTCTGATCCTGAAGCTCTGCATCTGATTCTCCTTGGTACCAGATGACTCCTGCAACGGGAAAATGAGTCCATGGGCGGATGCCGTTTTCAAAGAGACATGTGGGTTTGTAGGGATGCGGGGCCGTGAGATCATGCGCGAGATTTTCCTTGGCGCGTTCGCGCACCCACGCAGTCATGTATTTGCAATTCAACCAACGCGAACCGAGGCTTTCCCTGTACTTCCTTTTGACGACCGCTGTGGGCATCCACGCTATCATTCCGGATCCGCCCAGACTCACGTGCACTACACCAACGGGCACACCGAGCAGCTCGTGGAGCTTGCGACCAAAATACCAGCCTACGGCGCTCATACTCGGGCAGTCTCCTTCGCCGCCTGTGTGCCAGGCTCCCTCGTATATGCGGTTCTCTCTGGCGCGCGCTAGCAACTCATCATTGTAGGCACCTCCTTCAGTATGCAATTGGGGGGCAGCGTGGTAAAACCGAAAGCCGGGAATGGCAGGTTGTTGGAGTACGCTGTTGTCGTCGGTTTTGTCGAGTCGAAAGAGCATATTGCTTTGACCGGAGGCGATCCACACCTCGCCCACCAGCACATCGTCCAACTGCACCTCGTCGTCCCCTTGTGTAATAGTGAGTGTTTTTCCCTCTGCATCAACATTCATGGGAGGAAGAACCGCCTCCCATTTCTTCCCCTTCACAGAGGCCTTCACCTCGGTATCACCGAACTTCACCACAATGGGCGCTGAGCTGGTGCAAGAGCCGTGCACAGGCACCGGTTTGCCCTGTTGGAGCACCATGTGCGATTGAAAGATGGGGTCCACGGTGAGCTCGGCATGTGCTGCGCCGAGTACACACGTTGCCACGAGCAAAAAAAGACGTTTCATAAGAGAAAGCGGAGGTCGGGATGAGATGCCACGGAGGGGTTACATGCCCACAATCTCGTAGCCGCCGTCCACGTAGATGACTTGACCGGTAATGCTTGCCGCACCGTCGCTCGCCAGGAAAGTGGCCGTTGCTCCGAGTTCTTCCAGTGTGCAGGATCGCTGCAACGGGCTCTTCTCTTCGTACACCTTGAACATGCCGGTGAAGCCTGAAACCCCGCGTGCGGCCAACGTCTGCACCGGCCCGGCTGAGATGCAGTTCACGCGGATGGGTTGCTCACGCCGCCCGAGGTCGAATGCCAGGTACTTGCTGCACGTTTCCAGAGCGGACTTGGAGACAGCCATCAGGTTGTAGTTGGGCACCACTTTCTGGCTGGCGTAATAAGTCATGGCCAGGATAGAGCCGCCATTGACCATGAGAGGAGCAACAGCGCGCGAAAGTGCGATGAGCGAGTATGCCGATACTTGAAGCGACAGGTTGAAAGCATCGCGCGGGATGTCAGAGAAATGCCCTTCCAGGCAGCCGGATGCCTTAGGGGCAAAAGCGATGGCGTGCAACATCATGTCCACGTGGTCAGTGTGCTGCTTCACAAAGTCGAAGAAGTGGGCGATAGAATCGTCGCTGGTCACATCCAAATCGCAGACAGGGGTGTCTTCACCGAAGGTTTCGTGCACAAGCTTGATAACCCCGTCCTTGAGGCGCTCGCCCTGATAGTTGAAGATGAGTTTTGCGCCAGCCTCGTGCCAGGCTTTGGCGATACCGAATGCGATGCTGCGTTTGTTGGCCACGCCGGTGACCACGCCTACCTTGCCTTCCAATGGTTTTTCAAGTGACATGATTGTGAGTTGGTTGAAGAGGGGAAAATCAGTTGGAGAACTCTTGGGTGATGATTTCAGAGTAGGTGAGACTCATCCTCACTCCTGTTTCCTCCATGCGGCGAATCTTGTTGAGAATTTCAGCATCGGTTATATTCAGATCATCTACCACAAACTTGAGGCGGTAATACACGTAGCCTCCATCGCGATCCAGCAGCAATTGCCCTTCCGGCAGATTAGCGTTGATGGTGAGCAACAGTTCCGAGAGCTCCTGAATGTCTTCCGGCGCAATACGCGAGGCAAAATGCGCATCGAACACCAGACTGCACGGCTCATGCAGCTCGGTGAACATAAAAGTGCAGGGCAATCCCGTTACATCCAACGGCAAATAGGCCAGCCCGATTTTCTCCGGCCCCATGGTAACCCACTGGTACTCCTCGCCGCGATTGATAAGATACCGACGCACCTGCGCCAGCAAATTCGGTTGCCTCGTTTTATCTGATGTGTCTTCTGCCATAACGCGCTCGCACCCAACATACGCGCCTGCATGCGAAAAGTCAAGCCCCCATTATGCCATCTCACAGTAAACGCACATTCGTCCCATGAAAAACGCGACTCTGCAGGCGGTGAAAATGGCGTCTAAATAATGATAACCATTTGATAATATATGATCTATGAATTGCGACTTGCGATTTGAACGAATGCATGAGAGACTGAATTGAATAGCGCCTGGAGTACACGTGTCCCAAAAATATTCTCCGGGCTCATTGAACCCATTTCCCATGCGTTTTCTTCGGACGAAAATGGCGGCGCGCAAATTTCCCAAATCGAAAATCAAAAATCGTAACTCGAAAATCCCCTTGTGTTTCAGCTTCGCTCCCCCACTCAGCTTTCTCATTAGTCTTGCGCGCGGTTCCGTTCTCCCTCGTCGCTCCAGCTTCGCCTCCCCGCGCGCCAGCGCGCTATCTTCCCAAATCGTAAACGGTTAATTTGATTCGCTAAAATGAGGGGGACTGCGGTAGAATAGACGCAGTTGCGGAAGGGGGG
>CANQAD010000013.1 GCA_947588735.1 uncultured Akkermansia sp. | reverse complement strand
GGGTCGCAGTCCGGCAGTCTGTTCCTGGACGCGTCGCTGGAATACCGCAGCGGCTGGACAAGCGTCAACGCATCGGCAGGATATAGAGTGGACTTCTGATTTTCGATTGACGAATGACGATTGACGATTTGCAAAGATAGTGAGCCGGAGGCTCGGGAAATGCGGAGCGTGAGCGGAGGGAGTGGGGAGCATCACGGGCGCTTGTTGGTTCGAAAGGCAAGCGAAGGAGGCAAAGCGCTTCCACGGCTCGTCCAGACTGCCCTTCGAACCGACACTCCACATCACTTAAGAATTCCGCTGCATATCAGCTCCGCTCCCCCACCGACCTTTCGAACCATTGACCACCCACGGCTCCGCCCACCGCCGCCGCTGAAGCGTCGCAGCTCCGCGAGCTATGCTCGCCGAACTTTCCAAATCGTCAATCGTCATTCGTCAATCGAAATTGATTTGCTTCTTACCAACCGAGTTTGGCGCGGAGGCGGGAGGCATAATCGCTGCCCGGCAGGAAAAGCAAGCGCAGATCCACCGAAGCTTTACGGATGGTGAGCGCTGCATTGAGTGGAATGGCGTGCGTGGCCTGTCCGTCCGTGGAATAAATGAGCGATTCGCCGGAACGACCGCGCCGCTCGCGTGGGCGCAAGGTAATTTCCACATTCTGCGGCAGCACCACAGAGCGGTTGGTGAGACTATGCGGGCAGACAGGCGTGAGACACATCACCCCCGCCGTAGGCCACAACAATGGCCCGCCTGCAGACAACGAATAAGCGGTGGAACCCGTGGGCGTAGCCACCAGCACACCATCGGCGTGGTAACGGTTGAGCAGGGAGCCATCCAGCTCCACATCCACATCAATCATCTTGCCGGTCTGCGCACGCATAAGCGCCACTTCATTGAGGGCGAGATGCGACTCACTCTCTCCGGCAGCGTCCAAACCGCTTGCCGTCACTTGCAACATCGATCGGCGCTCCACCCGATAGGCGGCTGTGGCGAATGACTCTACAAGCTGAGCCACCTCATCACACCCGCAAGCGCTCAAAAAGCCAAGATGGCCCAAATTGACCCCTGCAATCGTGCAACCGCGCCGCGCCGCCTGTTCAGCGGCAGAGAGAATCGTGCCAT
Source organism: uncultured Akkermansia sp. (assembly GCA_947588735.1). Classification (GTDB taxonomy): domain Bacteria; phylum Verrucomicrobiota; class Verrucomicrobiia; order Verrucomicrobiales; family Akkermansiaceae; genus Akkermansia. The sequence continues at coordinate 38,976 of CANQAD010000013.1, read as the reverse complement.
CCCCACCAAGGCACACGACAATGCCTGGCCATTGGGCATCCGGTGTGCACTTGCCAAGCTCCCGCGCGCGGATACCGCGCTGCTCGCACATTTCCAAAAGCTTCTGTAACACGCGCAGGCATGCGTTGCTGCGGTACGGAGCCAAGATGCCGATGGTGGGGGGATCTGCCATAGGGGTCTGCTCAACGCTGCTCACGCACAATTTCCGTACCCACACCCTCAGGCGTGAAGATTTCCAACAGCATGGTGTGAGGCAAGCGACCATCAATAAAGTGGACCTTGCGCACACCCGCGTTGAGCGCCTCCACCGCACTCTTCACCTTCGGTATCATGCCGCCGGATATGGTGCCGTCGGCAATGAGCCGGAACGCCTCCCGCCGGTCAATGCTCTTGATGATACAGGTCTTGTCCTCAGGATTAGGCAAGATGCCCGGCACATCGGAAATGTACACAAGCTTGACGGGTTTGAGATCCTTGGCCAACGCTGCCGCCGCCAAATCGGCATTCACATTGAGTGACTGGTGGGTGCCCAGCTCGCGCGCCAGAGGCGATATGACCGGGATGAGCTGCAGGGAAAGCGCCTCCTCCACCCGCGAAAGCTGACAACCTATCACTCGTCCTACCATCCCCAAATCAACGGATTGGCCCTGCTCATCTTTTTCGCGCAACTTTTCACCTACAAACACCGTTGTACCAGGTATGCCCACGGCCGAGCCGCCATGCTCACGTATCATCTCCACCAACCCGGGGTTGATGCTGCCCGTCAGCGTCTCTTCCACAATGCGAATGGCATCCGGCCCGGTGACACGAAGACCATTGATGAACCTGGCCTCCAGCCCGGCCTCATTCATGGCCTTCGAGATGGCCTTGCCCCCGCCATGCACCACCACCGGGTTCATCCCCATGGATTCCAGCACCACAATATCGCGCATCAGCGACTTCACCAGCTCGGGGTCATCCATCGCCGACCCACCGAATTTGATGAGTATCGTTTTATCCCGGTACGCCTGCATGTACGGCAAGGCTTCAATGAGGATATTTGCCTTGTGGATTTCCTGCTGAGGTTGTTCAACCTTGCGTGTGGCAATCATCGTGTTCAAATATAGCGTTTGATTCGGAAAATGACAAGCGGCAACACCGCAGAGATGACCATAAGGACGAGCGAGAGCCAAAATCCCCACGTGGTCTCCAAAAAGGGAATGTAGCGGTAGTTCATGCCAAATATGCTCGCCACCAGCGTAGGCGGCAAGAAGACGATGGACGTTATGGTGAAGACCTTCACAATATCGTTCTGCTCGATATTGATGAGCCCGAGCACGGCATCCAGCATGAAATTGATCTTGTTGGACAGGAAAGAAGCGTATTCCGCCAGCGAATTCACGTCGCGCGAGACAGGCCGTAACGGCACGTATAAATTCTCATGAGCATCCAGACAAGAATCCTCATTACCGGCAAAAGTGATCATACGCAGCAAGTTCACCAGCGCATCCCGCTGACGAGTGATGATGTCTCCCACGCGCCCCAGCTCCTCCAGAGCGTCGCGCAAATCCTCCGTATCGGGATCCTCTTGTCTCTCCCCTTTCCGCGCGGCGTGATGGGTTCCGAAGACTTTTTTGGAGAGGGCATCCAGTACCGTACCAAAACGCTCCAACACATCTGCCTGGCGATCCACCAGCGTCTCCAGCAGCCCGATGAAAACAAGATCACGGTTGGTGTTCTGCGCCCGCAGAAGCGTGTGCGAAAAAACCCGGAAGGAGTAGGAGTCCGTGTGGCGTATGGTAATGAGTACATCCTTTTTCAAGATGAACGTGATTTCAGCAATAATCGGATCATCTGTCTCAACACGCGAAAGAACGGTTGTCGTCATGAACCGCGCCCCATCCTCACAGTACAAGCGCGACGTCGCCTCAATCTCGCGCATCTCGTCCTTTGTCGGCATCTCCAACCCGCACAATTCCTCGACAAACGAGAGCTCCTGCGCATCAGGAGTGAGCAAATCCACCCAGAAAATGCGATCCCCACGACCCGACGGCTCATCCAGTCCAACCGTGCGGGAAATGCCGGCGTCCGACTGTTTATATATGCGTATCATAATCCCGGTTGCTCGTGTTTTATCCGCTCCGGCCGCCCCACGCCGCCCCGCGTGAGTGTAACGCACCTTCCTTCGAATTGCAAGCACAATTACGCGACAGGCAAAGCAAGACCACCTCCGTCCCAAGAAAAAGCACCCCCCAATAAGCAGTTAACGGCACATCATACGGCATAAGCCGTTGGTTATTTACGAATGACGATTTACGATCGACGATTTGGGGAGATAGCGAGCCGGAGGCTCGGGAGATGCGGAGCGGGAGCGACTGGGGAAGCCGGAACCAAGCGCAGGACTAGTCAGAAAGCTCAGTGGTGAGCGGAGCGGGAGCACAAGTGGATTTTCGAATCACGGGCGGTTGTTGGTTCGAAAGGCAAGCGGAGGAAGCAAAGCGCTTCCACGACTCGTCAAGACTGCCCTTCAAACCGACACTCCGCACCATTTAAGAATTCCGCTGCGTATCAACTCCGCTCTCCACCGACCTTTCTAACCATTGATCACCCACAATTTCGCCCACCGCCGCCGCTGAAGCGTCGCAGCTCCGCGCGCAAGCGCGCGTTCTTTCCAAATCGTCATCGTAATTCGTCAATCGTAAATGGCAACCGCTTGCGGTTGCCCCGTGACATTCTACTTGATTCTTTTGCCGCTTTCGTGTACTCTGGCGTCATGAGCACCTATTCTTCACCTGCGAAGGTGAATCTCTCGCTGCGCATTAAGGGAAAAAGAGCGGATGGTTTTCATGATGTGGACATGCTGATGGCAAAGCTCGACTTGGCCGATGAGCTTGATTTTCACAACTCACGCACTACGACTCTGCTTTGCGATGACGCCCGCATTCCCACGGATGAGAATAACCTGGTGATTCGCGCCGTTATGGAGTTTGAAAAGCATTACGGTCGCAAGGCCAAGCAACGCATCAGCCTCACCAAGCGCATTCCCTGTGCGGCGGGCTTGGGCGGCGGTTCTTCCAACGCGGCTGTCACCTTGCTGGCAATCAATGAAATTCTGGGGACTCAGTATTCCCCGGAGGAGCTTGCAGAAATGGCCGCCGCCATAGGAAGTGACGTTCCCTTTTTCCTGAATCCGGTGTTGAGCCGATGTCAGGGACGCGGCGAGCAGGTGCGACCGCTCGCAGCCTATGCCGAGTGGACAAGTCCCATATTGCTGCTCAAGCCGCAATTTGGGGTGAGTACGCCTTGGGCGTATGGAGCGTTTGAGGAATCGCGTCGCTTGCGCGGAGTGATGTACGATATTCAAACGGTCAACGGTCTTCGGCTGAGCAATGATTTGGAACGCCCCGTGTTTGCCAAGTTTCCCGTGCTCGCCATGCTCAAAATGTGGCTGTTGAAGCAGGAAGGCGTGCAGGCCGCACTCATGAGCGGCAGCGGATCCTGCATGTTCGCCCTCACTCAAACTTTGGAGCAAGCCCGCCGCATCGCCGATGATGCCAGGCAACAGTTCGACCCCACCCTCTTCACCTACTGCGGCACTGTGAACCCTCAATGAGCTCCGCCCTCCTGGATGACACTGCCAACCGTCGCCTGCTTGCCGTGGCGGAGGACCAACTCGTCGGCTTCCATGAACAGCCTTTTGCCGAGCTGTCTGCTCGCTGCGACATGACTGAGGAGGAGGCGCTCCATCGCCTGCGCGCCATGTTGAGGGAAGGCATCATCCGCAGCATCCGCCAAACCCTCCCCGGCAACGCCCTCACCCCGGGCTGTCTGGTGGCCTGGCAGCTTTCGGACGCTTCTGCTCTTTCCAACGCCTACGATTGGCTCATCGAGCACGATCCCTTTTCCGGTCACGTCGTCATCCGCGAACCTGATGATCTTTCCGCCCCCGGCGCTTCTTTCCGACTTTGGACCACTCTGCGCCTCCCGGAACGGACAAACAGCCCCGATGAGCATTGCCGTATTCTTGCGCGCCACATCGGTGCAGAGAGGTATGCCCTGATGCCGGTGGTGGGCATGTTCCGCCTGAGCGTCGGTCACATGCGCCGTGCCGCGCTGCCTCCGGGCACGCTGGATGATGTCATGCCCGCCATGCAGCGTCCCGCCTCCCCCGCGCTCAATGAACGGCAGCGGCTCGTGCTCAACAGCCTGCGTCCTCCCCTCCGGCCGCAGGAACTTTTGCCCGGCAGCGCCGTATGGCAACTGCGGGCAAGAGAGATCGGCATGCCTCTGCCGGTCTATCTGAGCTGCGCGCATCATCTCGCGCAGCTCGGTGCAGTCGGTCGCTTCGCGGTCATCCTCAACCACACGCATCCTGCGGCAAAACGTGCCGCCGGCGCTGCAGAAGCAGCTCTGCTCATGTGGGCTGTGCCTCCGGGGAGCGAAGAACAAGCGGGAGGTCTCTGCGCGCGTCACACCTGCATGACTCACTGCTATTACCGCAGCGGTGCGGTCCCCTTCGGCAATCCTCAAATCATGGGCATGGTGCACGGAGCCTCACGCGCTGCAATCCGCGCCCACAAACGAGCCATGGATGCGGCCTTGTCCGCCGCCGACATTCCCCTGCTTCTTTCGCATATTCATTGGACACTGCGCGCCACGGTTCGCCCATCCCTCCAGGATGGAGATGCGTACCGCCGGTGGCTCACCCAATTTGCGTGAGTCGCCAGCTCCACTCACCTTAGTGAATACGGCGGAGCAAATAATGGAGCAGATCCGGGATGGGGAGACGCTCCTGCTGCATTGAATCGCGGTGGCGTATGGTCACCGTACCTTTCAGCGTCGGATCCCCGCTTTCACCCTCGCCGAGCGTTTCAAAATCTACGGTGATACAGTACGGAGTGCCGATTTCGTCCTGCCGACGGTAGCGGCGACCCACTGCCCCCGCCTCATCATAAAAGACGTTCATATAGGGCCGCAGCATGGCCTCTATCTCGTGGGCAATGCGCACTTGCTGATCATTTTTCTTAAGCAGGGGGAAGATGGCCGCTTTCACGGGAGCTACGCGCGGATGGAAGTGCATCACGATACGCACGTCACTTTTACCCTCAGCACCAAGCTCCTCTTCATCATAGGCCTCGCACAGGAGAGCAAGCACCGTACGGTCACACCCGGCGGAGGGCTCCACCACGTGCGGGATGAAACGCTCGCGCGTGCTTTCATCGAAGTATTCCATGGGCTTGCCGGAGCCCTCCTGGTGGCGCGTCAGATCGTAATTCGTGCGGTAGGCAATGCCCTGCAACTCCTGCACCCCGAAGGGGAACGCATACTCCAGATCGTAGGTTTTTTTGGAATAGAAGGCCCGCTCTCCATCCGGCACATCCAGCACATGGATTTTTTCACGCGGTATGCCGATGTTTTCATAGAAAGACAGGCAACGCTCAAGCCATTCATCAGTGAGCCGCATCCCGTCTTCTGCGCGGCAGAAGTACTCGATTTCCATCTGCTCAAACTCTCGCGAGCGGAACGTGAAGTTGCGCGGATTGATCTCGTTGCGGAAGGATTTGCCAATCTGCGCGATACCAAAGGGCAATTTCATACGCGAGCTGTCCATGATATTCTTGTACTGACAGAAAATGCTCTGCGCCGTCTCCGGCCGCAACCAGCCTGTGCTCGCGGGATCGTTTTCATCCGAAGCGGCTCCTATTGTCGTGCGAAACATCAGGTTGAACGAACGCGCCTCAGTCACCAACGACCCATTGGCGGGATTGTAGCGCACACTGTCATGCACTTCCTGCGTACTCTCTCCTGTCAGTTCAATATCAGCCGGTTGAGTTTTATTGCCCGCCATTTGCGCGTAGTACTGCAAAGCCCCTTTGCGCGCCATTTTGGCATCCTTTTCTTCCGCCGTGGGCGCCAGCATGGAAAACTCCTTGGACGTGCTCCAACTGCCGTCCTTTTTTGACGCGCCTTTCCACCAAAACGCCACACCACTCTGCGCCGGTATCTGGTCGGCGCGCAAGCGTTCCTTACTCAGCAGGCAATCGCAGAGCGGATCGGTGAAGCCGCTCACATGACCGCTCGCCACCAACACCGAGTTGTGCGTCAGTATCGCTCCGTCCATCCCCACAATGTCCGGCCGTTCCTGCACATTTACCCGCCACCAATATTCCTTCAGATTACGCTTGAGCTCCGCCCCCAGCGGACCGTAGTCCCAGCACCCATTCAACCCTCCGTATATCTCGGCAGCCTGGTAGATGAACCCTCTGCGCTTACAAAGGCTCACAATTTTTTCCATCCGGACGGGATCCGTGTCTTTACGATCAGCCATAACGGCTCTCATTCTACAGCTTTTGCCCCCCTTTGCAAGCCGAAATACATTCGAGACAAACGCAGGAAAATGCGTTTGCCTGTTTACGATTAACGATTTTCGATTGACGATTTGTTGATAATGTGCGCGTTGCGAAGATTTATTTTGAATGACAGGCGTGATCAGGACGGGAAGAGGGACAACTTGATTCGCATCGCAGAGTGTCCTGACATTGACGATGACGATTTGTTGATAATGTGCGTGTTGATCAGCTTTGTCCGGATCGTCAAAACTTGCAGGAACGAGGAAAGAGTCAACTCCATCTCCGGTGTGGAAATGTTCCTTATCACGACCTTTTCGGTACAAAAACGGACCCTGTCAACCTCTTTGGGAATTTTCTCCGTTACTTGACTCCTCTCAATCGCTTTTCTGGTTGTTATTTAACGGTTGCAAACGGATGTGTTTCTCACCGTGCATCTATGAAAACGCAGAATCTTTTCCTCATGGTGGCGACGCTTATTTTGGGGACAAGCCCGGTGCGGGCTCAGTATCCATGGCAGTATATCGAGACCATGTTCGGGCGCAACCCCTTCAGCATGGATCCTGCGGAGGCGGGCGGCAGCTTGAGGCAAGGCATGCCCAACCCGCAGGAGCAGCAGAGCACGCGCTACCCGGGCGTACCCACCCACCAAAGCCTGCTGGAGCAAATTGAACGCTATTTGGATGGCTCGGGCAAAGGGAACACTTGCCGGGGGTGGAGATTTTTTCCGGCAGCTCCCCAGCGTTTCATGCCGTACTTGGACAGTATTTTTGTGCCTGGCAACACCTGTGCCGAACCTTGCGGCATCATCGAACAGGATGCCATTTCATCCGCTGCCCAACAACTCAAAACGCGTCTCTCACGCATCGGACTGCAGTACACCGCCACACTGAGCATGAACTATACCGGACTGCCTCAAAGCATGGCGGGCAACAGGCGTGATTTCCCGGCCACCAATAATGTGCTGAACGCCATGTGGTACCTGGTGAAGGATTGTGACAACAGCCAGGGATTCTTCCTCTCAGCGGAAGCGGATTGGGGACAGGGAATCCGTTACAGCGAGCGCAGGCGCAGCGCACAAAATAGCGTGGGTTCTCTGAGCAACCCCCAAGGCAGCATTCGCGGTGGGCACGGCGTGTTTATCCCGAATCTCGCCTTGGGCTACAGTTGTTTTAACGGCAAATGGACAGGCATGATCGGCACCATTGATACGACCGATTTTTTAGACCAGAACGCCTATTCAGCCAATTGGGCGGGAAATTTGACCAATGAAGCGTTCAACTTCAACCCCACTCTCCCGCTGGAATGGGCCAACTGGGGGTATCTGACGGCCTGGCAGCCCACCAAAAACTTTTACACGATGTACGCCACCACCGGCTGCAACGGGAGCATCAATCATAATCCCTTCCCCTCCATCAGCAGCAATGCCTGGGTGCACATCGGCGAAATAGGTCTTATCACTGAGAACTTTTTCGGGCTCGGCCCAGGCATCTATCGCTTTCAGTACACCACTACCCGCTACCAGGGCGAAAATGGTTCCGGCGCCGCTTTCAACTTCCAACAGCAGCTCGGTCAAAATTCCCACCTGGGAGCCTTTACCCGCTGCGGGCTTATGGACGAAGATGCGGCTACCGTGAGCACAGTGCGTGCCGCTGTCACCACAGGCCTGGTGCTGCAGGCTCCTTTCCGTTCTACGGGCTGGGGAAGCAAGGCCAATAACGACCAAATGGCTCTGGGATTTTTCTGGGAACGCGCCGCCCGCTCTGCAAAGCCCTATAACAACAAGGACGAATACGGCATGGAGCTTTCCGCCGTAGTGCAGCTCACACCCACTTTTTACCTGCAGCCGGACGTGCAGTACATCTTTGACCCGGTCTATGAGACTGCACGTTCCGGCGCAGTTGTACTCCAGCTGCAGGGAGTCTTTAAGTTCTGATCACACGGTATGCACCGACTTATCGCCGTCGGGTATGCGGAGGGTTTTCATCGCGTATCACTCGCTTGAGCACACGATGAAAATCATCGGAGTCGTGGTCGTGATGCAAGCGACGGCCATCCCGCCTTCGTTCATCACGGTCCCTTTCTCTGGCTCGTTCCTCGCGGCGGCGCTCTTCACGGCGCTCGACCTGTCGATCATGATCATTGCCTATGTTCACGGTGAGCGCGGCCGCCGTGTCCCACGGCAACTGCGTCACCACCAATATGCCTGCTATCAGGATTCCTCGCTTCATTGTCTTTTCTCCTTTTTCCGTTTAGAAATCCCTCCCCGTCCGCTTCTTCAATAACCGCCATTTTTTGTCCTGCGTGTTACACAAATGTAACACTTGCTCTCCATTTTTATTCTGGCAAAAACTACTGCTTCAGGGTATACTGAATCTGTAACTCATCCCGAAACTTTATGGCACTTCATATTCAAATGAGCGATGAGGCTCTGCGCAAACTCAAAAAGGATGCTTTTATGAGCAACGCCGTCTCCTTGGGCATCTGCATAGGCATGCTCCTGCTCTTTGGCAGCATCCTCTACTTCACCGTTCTGATCATTCAAGGGGAGATCCCAGCGGAGTTCATCGCCTACGTCCCGCAGTCGGAGGATGGTCCTCCCACCAATGCCCCGGTGAGCAAAGAACTGACATCCAAATCTGTTTCCACGAATCCGAGCGTTACCCCGAGCGTTATCGTGGCTCAGAACGCGGTGGGGCCCGTAGCCGCACCGGTCAGTTTTGATACCACCGGCGACATCAGCTTCGACCAAGTCGACATGTCGATGGATATGAACCTGGGGGATGGTTTGGGCGAGGGGGGCAGCGGCATGGGCTCCGGCACAGCTGGCGGCTCTGCTCTGGAAGGCACATTCTACGACCTCAAACTCGCGAAAGACGGACATTCACCATCTTCCATCATGCGCAGCGAGCAGAACAAGAAGGTTGTTTTCTACAAGACCGAAAGGAAAGACGGCAAAAATGTTTACACCTTCAACGTTGCGCCGCCCGCCGCGAGTTTTCGCATTGTGGAACGGATCAACAGCTACTTCAATGAGGGAAAAAGCAACGCTTTCTCCTCGTTCTACAGTTCGCCGCAGAAGCTCTATGCTTCCAGCTTTTACGTACCTATGACTACCGCGGCCTACGCCCCCTATGCTTACCAATGCAAAGACATCTGCCAACCAGCCGGCTGGGTGTGCGTATACCGCGGCAAAGTGCGCGCTCCTAAAACCGGTGAATTCCGCTTCATAGGCGCCGGGGACGACACGCTGGTGGTGCGTTTTGGAGGGAAAAGGGCAGAAGATGTTGTTTTGGAAGCCGGTTACATTGTTCCTTCTCTCTGGAAGAAGGACGACCCGACTTTGGCTGGCTACAAGGTTTCGGGCAAGAAATCTCTCGACTACTGGGCGAGAATTCGAAATGGTGAGTTCAAAAACAAGAAAGACTACATTCAAATCAAAACTGCCGAAACACAAATATGGAACCAGGAGCTGGGCGGTTTGACAGCCGGGAAAGCGTTCAAAGTAACGGAAGGCGAGACTTATCCCATTGAGATTATGGTCTCGGAAATTCCTGGCGGCGCCTTCGGCTACTGCCTCTTCATTGAGGATGTCACCGACATGAACAAGAAAGAGCGTGCCAGCACTGAAAAACGTCAGCTGGATCTCTTCCGCACGAACTTTTCATCCCCAACAAAACAGGAGATTGCTGATCAACTCAGAAAGGGTCATGCAGGCTTCTGGGGTGGCAAATTCCAGCTTCCGCCTTTCAACCCGGATTCGCCTATCTGGGCGGCCGTGCCATGAGGCCGCAGGCTGCAAGTCCCTGCTTTTCCGGCGCGGCGTGCTGAAAAGAGCCTCCGCGCCGTCTTTATTTAAACGCGCGGTGCAGAGCCACACACAGGGGAGCCACCTCATGCACTCGGTGCACCTGCGCACCACGCTCTGCAGCTCTTAAACTCATCTTCACCGTTGCCTGAGCATCCCCCGGCAACAGAGCCGACAAAAACCGCTTGCGCGATAACCCCATGAGAATGGGTAAATCACGGTAACGCAGCGTTTCCAAATGATCGATGAGTTGCATATTGTGCTGCGTTGTTTTGCCAAAACCTATGCCGGGATCCAGGCAAATGCAACGCAGGTTCACCCCGGCCCGACAAGCCAGCTCCACCCTATGTCGCAAAAAATCACGCACTTCCGCCACCACATCCACATAGGTCGGATTACTCTGCATGGTAGATGGCTCGCCCTGCATGTGCATGAGAACAACGCCGCAACCACTCCGAGCGCACAATTCACGCATGGCAGGATCACCTAACCCACAAATGTCGTTCACGATATCCGCCCCAGCCTCCAACGCAGCCTGAGCCACCTTTACATGCCGCGTGTCAATCGAAATGACTGCATCGGGCAGCTGCTCGTGCAATAACTGCACTACCGGTCGGGTCCGGCGCAGTTCTTCTGCCACATCTACCGCCTCCGCTCCGGGGCGAGTGGATTCTCCGCCCACGTCGATTATTGCAGCTCCTTGAGCCAGCATTTGCCTCGCATGCGCAAGCGCTGCCTGAGGGTCGCAATGCTGTCCTCCATCCGAAAACGAATCCGGCGTCACGTTCAAGATGCCCATAACGACCCCGCCGGGCGGAAGTTTCAATGTCCCGCGGCGCAATTTCCACATCCTTGTATCCGTCATAGGGGGAATGGTATTCTCGTTTGCTTTTACACGCCCAGCACAACGCGCGAATCTATATCCTGCTGTCCATGAATAAGTTCGGCGCACACCGGCACTCCGGTATACCTTTCAATGAGTCTGCCGTTGCTCACGCATGCCGCATCCCACTCCTCGCTCTGCTGGTTCAGCACAACGGCGCGGCATTCCAGACCGCGCGCCCGTATGCTCTGCACCGTGAGGATGGTATGGTTCACTGCCCCCAGTTTGTTGCCGACCACCAGCACGATGGGAAATCCGAGCGTCACCGCCAGGTCCGCCATTGTTTCTCCGGCTGCGGACAGAGGTGTCTCCCAGCCTCCCGCGCCTTCCACCAGGACAGGATCATACCCCTCAGCCACCAGCGCCTGTATCCCCTCTGCCAGTCCCGCTGCACTCAGTGTTCGCTGCTCCAGCTCTGCCGCCATACTCGGAGCCGTGGCAGCGCGCAAATAGTGAGGGTTTATAAGTTCCAGGCTCAGCGTAGGCTCGCCAGCAGCTTCACGCATGGCGCGAGGATCCGACCTGTCGCCGCAAGCCACGGGCTTGTATCCCATTGCGCGCAAGCCGCGCGCGCGCAGGTCTCGCAGCAGCGCGCAGGTCACATAGGTCTTGCCAATTTCCGTATCGGTACCGGTAATAAAAAATCCTGTCATGGGCAATCCTTTTTCCGTCGTCTCTCAGGGCTGATTGACATCCTCCGGGGCAGCCTCGCGGACATCACTCTCCCACCCTGCCTCGCGAGACGTGGTGGATGCATACACAACCCACCATACCGTAATCGCCAGCGCCAGGCAAAGGTACTTGGGTATCCAGTTATTCGTCAGCGCTTCCTTGAGCGTCGTGGTCCACGCTGTCCTCTGGGCTGTCTGTTGGTTCCTGTTGCTCATGGTAATTCAGTAATTCTTCCAAGCGTTTCTGAAGCAATTCGATACTCAAGTCGCGCTGGAGCTCCGGACCGGCATTGCTGCCCTGACCTCCGCCGACCGCCAAGGAAATTCCCCCGGTCTCCTCCGAGACAATGATGACCACCGCATCCGACTCCTCCGCAATGCCAATCCCCGCTTTGTGACGCAAACCGAGCGACCTGTCCTTCAGCTCACGAACCGAGACTGGCAAAATCACACCAGCTGCCAGAACGCGCTCGTTGTCAATAATTACTGCACCATCGTGCAGCGGGTTGCCCTGCCCCTGTTTATTCACGTAGAAGATACTCTCCACGAGTTCGGCACTGAAGGCAGCATCCAGAGCGATCCCATTTGACACCTGAGCGGAAAGCTTATCCTCCCGGCAGATGACGAGAAGAGCTCCAAAACGGCGATTAGTCAGATAACTCACTGCATCGCAAAGCTTTTCGATAAAATCCGTTTTTTTAGAGTTATGGTGGAGTAACTTGCTCAAACTTCCGCGTCCGATGCGCGCCAGCGCCGTACGTATCTCATTCTGAAACAATATCGCAAGTATCGTACCTATCGGAACCAAGGCACCTCCTATCACCTCCAATTCCGTGGCGTCTATGATCTTGATGAAAGCAAAAGCAAGCAAGCTCAAAATCACCAATCCGCCCAGTATCATAGCCGCCCTCTCCCGATGAAACAAACGGTAAAGCTGGTAGAATATCACCCACATCACGGTGATCTCAAACACATACTTCACTATCTGCCCCACCTCCATACGCTCCTCATCTTACCATGCTTTGCTCTCTTGGCAAGACTAATTTGTCAAGATGAGTCACACGTGTCCCGATAAAATATTCCCCGGGCTCATTGAACCCATTTCGCATGCGTTTTTTATGGATGAAAGAAGGTAAGCCAGCGAGAAGCCCAAACCATTGACGATTGAGCAAGGCCGTGAAAGCCCCCGAGGGCGCGCAGGGGGATTAGACAAAAGCGCAGCTTTTGCCCCGCAGGGGTGAGGAGTCGTGAGGCGACTCCGAAGCAGGCGCCGATGGAGCGGCGCTGAGTCAACACGCCATGGTTTCGCACAGGAGACTTTCCTTCTATCAACGTACCTCGTCTTCGAAAATTCCGCTTCGCTTTTACTGCGCGCCAGCATTCAAATCGTCATTCGTCAATGTCTTCAATCACCCATGTTGCGTTGGCTTCGTCTCATTTGATCGTTCAGCGCACATCGCATGCGCCATGGTCTCCACCTCAGGCGACATCCACCCGACCGGCACGGGCAAGTGTCGCTTCAAACGCCTCCGCAATTCCGTGGCCGATACCTCATACACAGGCCCGCTCAGAAAAACAGCATTCACCTCTGGGCGAGGCTGGAGCTGTTGTCCGCGGTTATACACCACAAAGGTCAGGTGCTCAGCCAAATAACTCAATCTAGCCCAACGATGCAACTGTTCCCATTCATCCGCACCCAGCAGCCAATGCAGCTCATCTGCAGGATATTTCGCCAGCCAAGCTTCCACAACACGCCAGCTCCAGCTCGGCGGCTCCATGTGTAAATCCAGCTCAGACACCTCCGCTTGCGGCCAATTTGCCAGCGCCGCGCGCAGCATGTCCACACGCTGCTGCGGTGCAAAAAGCGTCTGATCTCCCGTCTTGAAAGGCGACTGAGCTGCCGGCAGGAAAACGACGCGATCCAGCGCTAATTGATCCGCCGCGGCACGAGCAATGGCCAGATGCCCGGTGTGCACCGGGTCAAAGGTTCCTCCAAACAAGCACGTCCTCATCACAATCCCTCCGTATCCTTGTACGGGAGAAAACAACCTATGGGCAAACGGACTTCCTTCCCCTCCGGTTTCAAGTGCCGATAGTGCTCGATAAAGCGGGTCAGATGTCCATAGTTGCGCGATGTTTTAGGTATGCCTTGCTGTCCGCAGTTCACCAGCACATTGAAATGCAATTCAGTGTGCAAATGCGCCGGATACATTCCCCGATTCGTACCGATCGTGCCTATCTGATCCCCGCGCCTCACAATCTGCCCCAGCTTCACATCAATACGATCCAGGTGCCCGTACAGCGTTTGACAGCACAACACCTTGCCTGTCCGCGGCTCACGGAACGCGTGGCGCACAATCACGACCTTTCCCCACCGTCCACGCGCATCGGCTGCGTAAGTCACCAGCCCCGTGCCTACCGTGTACACCGGATCTCCCATATCCGAATTTCCGCCACCCTTGCCATTCCAATCCTCACCCATGTGGCGAGGTATCTGCAGGCGTACCCCGCGCGACTTGTAATACCCCTCCCCGTTCGGCTTCCCCACCGGGTAGTCAAAACCATCTGCCAACGGCACCATCGCCCACTTCCTATCCGTGGAAATTCGCGCCATGGTGGCTCCCCATGCTGCACAGGCCATCCCCAGCCAAAAACATAACATGAGCAGTATCATTCGATGATATCCCCGCATCATGCGGTCGATTGTAGCAAAAATTGCTCTCTCTAGCAAGCACAGAAAAGGCATGTGGCCGGCAAACGTCCACATTTGTCCCAAGAAAAAGCACCCCCCAATAGTCAATTAACGGCACATCGTTCAACACAAAGCGTTGATTATTGACGATTTACGATCGACGATTTGGAAAGATAGCGAGCCGGGGGCTCGGGAGATGCGAAGCGGGAGCGACGGGGGAAGCCGGAACCACGCATAGGATCGATTGGAAAGCTTAGTGGAGAAGCGGAGCTGAAACACAGGGAGATTTTCGATTTTCGAATGACGATTTGGGGAGATAGCGGACGGAGGCTCGGGAGATGCGGAGCGGGAGCACAAGTGGATTTTCGATTGATGATTTGGATGCTAGCGCGTTACGCGCGAGGTTACCGAGCCGGTGCGGAGCGGAATTCTTGACATGATGATGCGTTGTTGACAAGAGGAAAGCATCCGGTGTTACGCTGTGCCGGGTTCACTGCTATGCCTCAAGTTCGCCCCACGAGCTTCCTCGACGTGATGATTTTTTGACGCACAAAAATAAGTTCTATCCATCGATCAGGATGTTTCCTCACGGCAGACGCATTTGAAAGAAGTTCATCAACGGAGGAAATGCCCTTGTTGACTGATATCATTGTTAATACGCATCAAAAACCATGACAACAAGAAGTCATCACGATGGTGGCTCTAAAGACTCAACCTGCATACGTTCATGGTTCAAAAAACGCGCAACGAGCACATGATCAACAAATCGTAATTCGCATCTCGTCAATCGTAAATGGCAACCGCATTAGGAAATGCGGTTGCCCTGGATGTTCCCTCCGTTGCTTAACTTTTCTCTAATGCGTTTACAATGATGATTCACCATCTACGATTTAACCGATCCTCGCCATTGATTTGTTGCAATGACCGCGAGCTCGCCCCACGAGTTGCATCCGCCGAGCCGCCACCCAAGTACGCTTTTTTTGCTCGCCTTGAGCCGCAAAGCGTGGTACAAGAAATGGCGTTATGGCAACGCCCCCCTTTGTTTACCAAGAAATGTTCCCCACAGGGGAAGACCGCACCAAATACCGTTTACTCACCCATGACTACGTGAGCGTGAGCGACTTTGAAGGGCACCCCATTCTCAAGGTGGAGCCGGAGGGACTGCGCTTGCTCGCGGAAACAGCCTGGCATGATGTAGCCTTCTTTCTGCGCCCCGAACACCTGAAGATGGTGCAGGCAATTCTGCATGACCCGGAGGCCTCGGAAAACGATAAGAGCGTGGCGCTCACTATGCTTCGAAATGCTGAAGTGGCAGCCTTGGGGGTGCTGCCGCTCTGCCAGGATACCGGTACCGCCATCTGCGTGGGCAAGAAGGGGCAGCAGGTGTGGACCGGCTGCAATGATGCAGAATGGATCTCACGCGGGGCATATGACTGCTACACGAAAAACAACCTGCGTTATTCCCAGAACGTGGCGCTGGATATGTACCACGAGGTCAACACCGGCACTAATTTACCCGCCCAAGTGGATCTTTTCGCCACCGCTCACGGCATGGAGTACGAGTTCCTCTTCATTGCAAAGGGCGGGGGTTCGGCCAACAAAACCTACTTGTACCAGGAAACGAAGGCTTTGCTCAACCCATCCTCCCTTAAAAAGTTCATGGTGGAAAAGATGAGCACCCTCGGCACCGCCGCCTGCCCTCCCTACCACGTGGCCTTTGTTGTGGGCGGAACCAGTGCCGAACTCTGCCTCAAAACCGTGAAGCTTGCCTCGACCAAGTATTACGATTCCTTGCCCACTTCCGGCAATGAACACGGGCGCGCCTTCCGAGACGTGGAGCTGGAGGCCGAACTGAAGCGAGAGGCTGAGAGACTCGGCCTTGGAGCCCAATTCGGCGGCAAATGGTTCGCGTTGGATGTGCGGGTGGTTCGCCTGCCCCGCCACGGCGCCTCCTGTCCAGTGGCCCTCGGCGTGTCCTGCTCGGCAGACCGGAACGCCAAAGCAAAAATCACCCCGGAAGGGATTTTTATTGAAGAGCTGGAATACGACCCGGGCAAGTATATCCCCGCCGAGCTGCGCGAGACTAAGAGCGCCGGGGTGCCCATCAATCTGGACCGCCCAATGAGGGAAGTGCTCGCTGATCTTACCAAATACCCGGTCAAAACGCGACTCTCGCTCTCAGGCACCATTATTGTGGGACGCGATATTGCACACGCTAAACTCAAGGAGCGCCTGGATGTCGGTCAGGACCTGCCCGACTACATCAAGGAGCACCCCATCTACTACGCCGGCCCGGCCAAAACGCCGGAAGGCTGCCCCTCCGGCTCCTTTGGCCCCACCACGGCGGGGCGGATGGATTCGTATGTGGAGCTCTTCCAGTCCCACGGCGGCAGTCTCATCATGATCGCCAAAGGCAACCGCTCCCAAAACGTCACCGATGCCTGCAAAAAATACGGCGGCTTCTACCTTGGCTCGATCGGCGGCGTGGCTGCTGATCTCGCCAAAAACTGCATTACGTCCATCGAGTGTCTGGAATACCCTGAACTCGGCATGGAGGCTGTCTGGAAGATCACCGTCAAGGATTTCCCTGCTTATATCCTTGTAGATGACAAGGGGAACGACTTCTTTGCAGATATCCGCGCAGGCTGGGCTTGCCCCGCTTGTATTCATTGAAGGCATGCGGTTATGAACGATAAACTGAAAACTTTCCTCAAGCGCCTGCTTTCCACGGCTGGACTCCTTCTCGTAGCGGGCGGAGCTCTGGCGGGTACGTACTGTTGGGATAATCCATGGTTCTGCGCAGGGTTCATCTGCCTGCTCTGCAACTGGGCGTACGTGGAGTGGTTTTGCATGCTGCGTCGGGACAAATCCAAGTGCAACCGCTGGCTCATCCTCATCGGCGGGTTGCTCTACCCCTGGCTGGCTGCCATTCAACCCTCCAATGGCTTTTATCTCTGCAGTATCGTTGTGTTCTCTCTGATCGCCTTCGTGTGTGAGCTTGTGCGCATGGACTACCTCAAGCAGGAAGCCTCCGACGCCTTGCGAAGCATTGGCGTTACCATCCTTGCCTTTATTTACCCGGGGTGGCTCTTCGCTTTTGCGCTTAGCTACACTCACCCCACCTTCGGGCTGCCCGTCCTTCTGGTGCTCATTCTCATCACCAAATTGAGCGATATGTGGGCATATCTGGTGGGTGTGTGGATCGGAGGTCGGTTCATATCGCGTCCCTTCAGCCCGGCTGTCTCTCCCAAGAAATCGTGGGAGGGTATCATCGGCTCCTTCATCCTTACCACTCTCAGTAGCGTGTTTCTCACCAGGTTTGTCGATCCGGCATCCCCCACGTTGTTTGCCGCTATCGCCTCCGCCATTATTTTTGTCATCTCCGTAGCGGGAGATCTCGCCGGTTCGCTCATTAAGCGCGGCCTCGGCGTGAAGGACAGCAGCAACTTGCTCCCGGGCATCGGTGGTGTCATTGATCTCATTGACTCTCCCGCCTTTACCATCGGTTTTGTGTCTGCGATCTGTGCTCCTGCGTTCTTGTGATTTGCCTGCCCCTGGGACGCCAACCCCTCCTCCCTCAATCGTATCTTGGTTCAAGGCGCAAGCAGGCGGGCGTCGGGTTTTGTTTCATCTGATCGGCATAGTCAGGCAAATCACCCACATTGCGCAGCGCAACACCCACTTTCGTACGCTCCACATACTCGACCTTTTCCTCCGGCACCGGGGCTATTTCGCCGATAAGTAACGGGATGCCTCCCACCTCTGCCTTCTTCAACACGAGTACGGGCACCTGCTTGCCCCCCATTGGAAGCACTACCCCCGCACGTATCAGAAACAGCGCCTGCTGTTCATCCATGATCATTTCCCTCTGATCGCTCCAAACAGACGGGCTATTCAAAAAGCTCAAACTCTTGCCTGGGGCAAGCTTCACGCGGAAACTGCGACGGCACCTTTCCAAAATCCCTGCAAGCGCCGCATCACGATCCCCTGATAGAGGATCTCCTTCATCATTTGCATAGACGTTTGCTGTTTTCTCCAATCGGCTTTGCCAAGACCTGGCTATCGTTCGAAAACTGTCGCCAGCAATCCCGCGGCGTTTCGCCGATGCTGCAAGCTTTTCCTTGCTGTCTTTGGCCGGACCGCCAAGCACTGATGCTACCGTCGCTATATCCGACACTATCTCTGGCGGCACCGTTTTCCCCGTTCCATCCATCACATTTTTCGTTATATTTCCGGCATCTTTGCTGCTTGCTTCGATGATCGGCCTGTCGCCCACGACCTGCCGCATTTTCTCCGCCATCTTCGCAAGAGACATCCCCTGTTTGACACTTTTGGGCGCTTTTCGCAACAACATTTGCGCCTGCTGAACACCTATCCTGGCCGCCTCACCTTCCACCTCCGCCAGCAAACGCTGGTGGAATGACACCCCCCGTTCCCGACTCATTTTCTCAAAGCTGGCGACATCCTCCTGCGTGGGGGCTGTTTTCCTCAAGCGTTCCAGCAGTCTGGTGCGCACTCCTTGGTATCTGGCATTGCGGCGAACCTTAAGTCGCTCTTCGAATATGCGCTGATACAGCTTACCCAGTCCCGCGTACATCCCCAGATTATTCTGGACGTCTTCCAGACCTTTCCGGCACTCCTCAACTATATCTTCCTTACCCTGCCACAGCGCCATTTCCGCCAGCTCCAGCAGCTTGACGAGCACCATCGGAGCGGGCAGATTTCCGCGCATGATATCCTGCACGGCCGCAGGGGTGACTCTTTGAAGCTGCTGCCCGGACCAGCCGCCTTTGGCACTGTACCAATTTGTTGATTGGGGATCCATGCGCTGCGTATTGTTCCGCAAACACTCCCAAAACGTTTCCGTGGTTAATGCACATTCTTTTCCACCGGTTATGAGCTGTCGGAGCTGCTTCTGCGCCTCCTCCCCTTTTGCCTGTCCATCCACCATCGGTACAATTTCCGTCAGCGTACGTGCCAAATATGCCGCCCATGCCGCCAAGCAGGGGTCCCGCTGCTCCCGACTCATCACCAACAATTCATCTACAGCCTGCTCAAACTCCTCGCCATCAATTTTTCCAAGTGCATCCTGCAAACAACTTATCTCCGGGGGAGTGGTATCCATCGTTTGTACTTCGAGGTACCCATGATGAACCTCCTCAGACTCTGTCTGAAGGTAATCTGCCACCAACCGAGTCAATCCAACCCCCAATGCCCCCGCCACCACCAGCCATACCACCCAACCCAACCTCCCGACGAGCAAGCTCGTTTTCCCGCCGGTATTTTCGGTAGCCAGCGCCTGATGCACCTCCTTCATTTCATCCAGCAAATCATCGTAATTGCGTGGCCGATTCTCCACGCTGTACTGCGTCATGTGATCGACCAAATCGCAGAGCATCGGATCGAGATCCGGTCGCTCTTCGGCAAAAGAGGGCAGCCGCCGCTTGCAATCGAGCAGAGCTTTGACCGAACCAACATCCCCGGCAAAATTTTCCACTCCGGTAAGCATATAACGCAGCGTCATTCCAAGCGCATAGATATCCGTACGCACATCCTCCGGCTTGCGTTGCAATGTCTCGGGAGGCACGTAATAGGGAGTCGCCCATATCATCTCCTCGGTATCCCCTGCTGTTTCATCCAGCGCCAGCCCGAAGTCGATCACCTTAACCTGATTTCTCGGGGTGATCAGTATGTTGCCCGGTTTCATATCCCGGTGCAGCAACCCGGCCACGCTCGCCGCACGCAATCCTAGCGCTACTTGCTCCGCTATCTCCAGCGCAAACACCGCACCCAAGGGGATCTCCCGACTTACCATGTGCTCCAGGTTCTTCCCTTCCACCAGCTCCATGGCTATGTAAAATCGCCCGTATGCTCGCCCGGCTGAATACACCGAAGTCACATTCGCATGCCGCACCCGTGCCATCATGGCACTTTCATTTTCGAAGCGTTCTACGCGCTCCGGCTGATTGCGAAACGTATCGTTGAGCACCTTGAGCGCCACCGGCCGACGCAGCGTCACATCAAGCGCACGGTAAACAACGCTCATGCCTCCCACCCCCAGCACGCTTTCCAACCGGAAGTTTCCCAGCTGCACGTGCACCCTGTCCATGTGGCGACACAGCGGGCATCTTACCTCCGCATACAAGCCGAGCTCAGATATCTCCACGTGCGTCCCGCATTGTGGACATACCCATATTTCTTTTCCCCTGGCCATCGTATTCGTTTCCTCTCGGAATCATTGTGACTCTCGGGCGCACACGCTGCCCCCACACGGGGGAAAAACCATGTGCCACCCGGCGCCTCGGGGTTTGAGGTCTGGGGCTTACCCTATCTTGGGCAGCGAAGCAGCCGCAACCGCCTGACCATGGCGCTTCGTACGCTCATCCGGTACGCACAGGTTGATGCTCAACTCCGGGAACTCACCTCTCAGCACCTCATTCGCTTTATCGATGATGACTTGTCCCCCTTCACCCGTCGCCACGCGTCCCAGGAAAAGCAGATTTCGCACGCTGTAGAAGCGAGCGAAATAGGCCACGGAATATCCGAATTCCACACCTATGGTCTCATAGATCTTACGGGCGCGTTCATCACCCTCTTCCATGGCTGCCTGGACCTTTTTGAGTTGCTCAGGATAGGGCATATCACCAAAATCAAACCCGGCGCGCGGCGCCAAGCGCGCCACCGCCTGCTGCGAGAAATACATGGCCCCCACGCCCTTGTCCTTGGACCATTCGTCCACACCGCCATCTTCCTGATAGTCCACCGGCACGAAGGCAAGCTCATTGAGCCACGGCATAATATGCCCTTCCGGATCCACGTAGCCGGATGCCAGGGAGGTGCCCATCGCTATACCCAGCACAGCATCATCGTTCATCCCCATTGCTCCAGCCAGTGCGGTCACCTCACCATCATTGACAACATCAAAGGGCACATGCTTGCCCATCCGTTCGCTCCACCTCTGCTGCAAAGTATGAAACATCGGGCGTATCACGTTCTTGAAGTCATCCTCCGCTATCCCACGAAATAGTGAGGCCACACGCGGCTCGTTGTTCACATACACGCCGGCTGCCGAACCGCCGATAGCATCCACCTGCGGCAGGTGTTTGGCCACACGCAACAGAGAGTCGTCCACCCCCTCCAGATGATAGTTAGGATCTTTCTCATGGTAAGGGCTCCACACAACCTCCTCGGAATACACCACTTCGCCGTTTACCACGGCAGCCGCTTTCCGATCCGACCCGCCCAAGTCAAAACCTATACGGTAACCATCTAAATTGCGCCCCAGAGAAATTGACGTCAGGTGCTCTGCCGGTAACTTTGCCACGCTGTCCACCTTTACCACCTCAATCGGCTGATCATAGATGAGCTTGCCGATAAAATTCCAATCAAACTCGCGAGCTCCGCCCTTGCAGTAAGTCCTGGCGAGCGCATCTGCCACCTCGGCAGCCCCTGCCACCAGCACCGTACACCCGCCCTTCATCCAGAGCAAAAACTTCACAATCCGCTCCACATACCGGAAGTTCAATTCATCATTCTCTCCCCCTTCGGGCAGGAGCTCGCCACTCCATCGAAAACACGTCGCATCCCGGCGCGTAAGCGCTATATCTATCTTTCGTTTGCCGGGCGTCTGCGCCACTTTTTCTTCAAAAGCTTTGTTCCAAAGTGCGGGAGATATAAACTTCGGATCCAACTCAGGGGTGTATTTGGCGTTAATTTTCATAGCGTTCCCTGCCTATATACACGCTACTCCACGCATTGTCAATACAAATCGCTTTGCCACCAGGGCAACCGCATTAGGAAATGCGGTTGCTATTGACGATCGACGAGTTACGAATTACGATTTATTGATCATGTGCGCGTTGCGCAGATTTTTTCGAATCATGAACGTAGGCAGGAGAGTTCTTGAGAGCCATCATCATGATGACTGCTTGTTGTCATTTTTTGATGCGTATCAACGATAATATCAACCAACAAGGCCATTTTCTCCGTTGATGAACTTCTTTCAAATGCGATTGCCCAGCTCTCGCCATGATTCTCGTAGACAAAATGTGAAAATTATGCTAAAAAGGCTCCTGCAATGCGTAAAAAAATTGTAGGTATGCTGGCGGTCATGCTGCTCATCGGTGGTTCGGTGGCAGTGTGGTCACGCACGGACCCGACAAGTGTTGCCAAACCTGCAATCTCTCCCTCACCCTCCACCCGCATTTCCACCGGGGAAGCCCAGCGTCTCTACGAGCAAGCATGTACCATCCTCAATGATCCTGCAGACAAAGATGTAGCTCGTGTAACCACCATGTTGGAGAGTTGCGCAAAAGCGGGGCATGCAGCGGCCAGTCTTTTGCTGCTCGACGTGTACGAGGGTAAACGCAAAGGGATTGCGGCTGACAAACGGAAAGCGGCAGATTGGGCAAACCGAATCGCAACCCTGTCTGCAGACCGTACACTTGCCGCTGAGGCAAGATTCCGTCTCGCCTGCTACGAGGAGGAGCGCGGTACGCGTCAGGCCTGTAAAAGCGCTTTCAAAAACATGCGCAAAGCAGCCGATATGGGCAACCCGAGAGCCCGCGCAGAACTTGCCCGATATCTTATGCGTGGCATTGGCACATCCCGCAATCCCCAAGCTGCGATTTTGGTCCTCAAATGGCTCGCAAAACGCAATCCCGAGACCCCAAACCTCTTCTTCTACGCCGGCTACATGTACATGAAGGGCATGGGTATCTACGGCGGTCCAGACTATAAAACAGCTCTCTTCCTCTACAACAAAGGATTGAAGTGGCGCGATCCACGTGCCATCAACAACCTTGGACTCATGTATGAGCGCGGTTTGGGAGTCGCACCGAACCCTTCTGTGGCCCTGCATTACTACCGCCTCGCCGCTGAGCTCGGTTGCCGCGAAGCATCGACCAATATGCAGCGCATGGCATTCCGCGTTAAAAAATCATCCGTCAGCACCTGGCAACAGCGACTCGCACGCGCTGCCCTGCGCGTGCTGAACGCCCTGCCGCTCGCGCCTGCCCTGCGCAGCAGTATGGAACCTCCCCTGTTGCGTGCCGCAAATGCTCACTCATGAATGCAGCCCACCAAGCCGTGCGGTACGCTGCCGGGCAACTCGGTTTTTCCGCCGTGGGCGTTGCTCCGGCCTGCGTTGATCAGGGGGATACTTTACCACGCTGGCTAAACGATGGCTGCCATGCGGATATGCACTGGTTAAAACGTCATCTGCCCATGCGGCAAAATCCCGCATTACTGCTCCCCGGAGTACGCAGCGTCATCATGCTCACCTACGAATATCCTCGCCTGGATGCCCGACGTTCTTCAGGTTCTGTTGCCCGTTACGCTCAAGGGGAGGATTATCACAAGCTGCTCGCTCCCAAGTTGGCTGATTTAGATGAAACACTGCAATTCTACGGTGGTTCCCAGAAATGCTTCAGCGATTCTGGTCCGGTGAGTGAGCGTTTTTTTGCCGCAGCTGCCGGCCTGGGCTGGATCGGACGCAATGGTCTTCTCGTACGCCCCCGCGGCGGCTCATTCTGTTTTCTCTCATGCATCCTGACAACTCTGCCGCTCCCAACAGACCGCCCCATGCGCAATCACTGCGGCTCCTGTCATCGCTGCGAACAAGCTTGCCCCACGCACGCCCTGCAAAACGGTCGCTGCGATGCTCGTCGCTGCCTGGCCTACTGGACCATTGAGAGCAAGCAACTCTCTGCCCCGCCGGAGATTCGAGAGGCCATGCGCGGACATCTATACGGCTGCGATGCCTGCCAGGAGGTCTGTCCATGGAACAGTCTGCCCCCCACCCATGCGGTGGATCCGCATCTGCTCATGCCCGCTCGCCTCGCCACCATGCCGGAAACGCAGTTGGCTGATCTGCCTGAGGACGAATGGGCAAGCCTCCTTGCCAACTCGCCGATGCGTCGCACCGGTTCAGACCACCTACGCCGTAACATTCATGTCTTCTCTTCCCCTTCCCCATCATGATTCCCTGGCTCACCCTTGCTCTGTTTCCTCTGGCACAATACGCCTATGACTACGGATCGATGGGTTACACCCACTCACCGTATATCTACGGCTCACCCGATTCCGCCTCCTTGGTTGGTCTCGTCATCCTGATCATAGTTGGTCTCATCGGTGCCGTCGTCCAAAATCGCATGATGGCCAGCATGAAGAGATTTTCTGCCGAGCCCGTTGCACTCACCGGCGCTCAAGTCGCGCGCCGCATGCTGGATGCACATGGGCTCCAGGATGTACAGATCACCCACGTGAATGGCTTACTCACCGACCACTATAACCCCTCCAATTGCACAGTGAACCTCTCTGATGCTGTCTTCTCCCAAGCTACTGTTGCTGCCATGGCAGTGGCAGCGCACGAATGTGGCCACGCCGTGCAACACGCGAAAGCCTATCCCTGGCTGGGTATGCGTTCGCGCATGGTTCCCCTGGTCAACATCGGTTCGCGTCTCGGTCAATTTGTGCTCATGGTCGGACTGGTACTGGCTGCTTCGGGCGGTAGCACTTTGGTGGCGTGGGTTGGTCTGGGTCTATTTGCCAGTTCCACGGTGTTCGCCCTCATCACTCTGCCGGTGGAGTTCGATGCCTCCCGCCGCGCGCTGTCTTGGATTCGTAACTCCGAGCTCGCTTCCCCTGCCATGCACCAACACGCCCAATCCGCCCTTCAGTGGGCAGCCATGACGTATGTGGCTGCGGCTCTCTCCTCGATTGCTATGCTGGTGTACTACGCGCTGCGTCTTCTGGCCAGCACCACGCGCTCACGCCGTTAAATTTTCGCATCCATGAACACAACGGATCTACCCCATGCTATTCCTGTCAAGTTTGACGGGACCTTGACCAGGGCAACCGCATTAGGAAATGCGGTTGCTATTTACGATTGACGAGTTACGAATTACGATTTATTGATCATGTGCGCGTTGCGCAGTTTTTTTCGAATCATGAACGTAGGCAGGAGATTTCTTGAGAGCCATCATCACGATGACTGCTTGTTGTCATTTTATGATGCGTATCAACGATAATATCAGCCAACAAGGCCATTTTCTCCGTTGATGAACTTCTTTCAAATGCGTTTGCCCTGGGACCTTGACCCCAACCTCAGCTCACATGGTTCTCCGTGCCATTTTGCGTGCTATTCGCTCCGGCTTGCACGAGCCCAACGTCGTCCAGGGCGCCCACTTCGGCACCTTTCGCCGCAAGCAAGTTAAACCTCACCGCCCGTGCCATCCACGATTCGATGAGTTGATACAGCTTCCGGCTCGGGGGATCGCCCGATTTACTCCATCTCTGCTGTTCGCCGAGACTCCTCCCCTCCAACGCCGCATGTAGGACACACTATCGGCTTCCATCTTTTTTGCAAAAGAGAGATGATACCCCACGTGATTAACCGTCGGCGCAAGTTTATCCTGGGGCTTCTGTGTTTTTTCCTCGTTGGCTGCAATGATGCTGATGAAGAACAGGACGCTGCTCAAGACATTCCGACTTCCATCGCTCGTCCGGCCCCACAACCAAACCCCGAATCGCTTGACGTGCGCCCCAACAGCCTCGTCCCGGTTCCGACAGAACTCAACACTTCACCGCGCTACGAACTCTACAGCACCTACAGCGGCCAAGATATTCGCCAAGTTACCGGAGTATCTGGTCGGACCCTCTGGCTCTGTTTCACTGCTCCCTGGTGCCCTCATTCGGCGGATATGATCCACGAACTCAAGCAGCTTGCTCAAGAAGAAAAGGGACACGTCCAAGTCGTGGACGTGAACGCTGATTCCTACCCCGCCCTCGCAGAACAATTCCACATCACCAAAGTACCTACGACCATCCTCTACACTGAAGGCGTAAAGTTACGTACCATCGAAGGCGCCTATAACGCCGCAAGTCTGCGTCGTTACCTGCACCGCATCCTTTCACGCGATGACGACGCCCAAGACTCCCCGGCTGATACTCTGCCGGGTCCTAACCCTCAACTCTAATTCAATCATGCGTTTTCTCACCGGTCTCCAACCCAGCGGTCAGCTCCATATCGGCAACTTTTTCGGCGCTATCCTTCCGGCTGTGCAACTTCAGCACAAGGGGGAAGCTTTCTACTTTATCGCCAACTACCACGCCATGACTACCATGGCCTCCCCTCAAACCCTGCGCGAGAACACCCGCTCTCTCGCTGTGGATTTTCTTGCCTGCGGCCTTGACCCGCAGAAAGCTGTCTTCTTCGAGCAATCTGCCGTGCCAGAAGTAAACGAACTCGCTTGGATTCTCTCTACAGTGTGCCCGATGGGGCTTCTGGAACGATGCCATTCCTACAAAGAAAAAATGGCTCGTGGTATCGCCGCCACCCATGCGCTCTTTGCCTACCCGGCTTTGATGGCGGCTGATATCCTGCTTTACAATTCTGATGCCGTACCCGTAGGTAAAGATCAAAAGCAACATCTGGAGGTGACCCGAGACCTGGCAGGGAAGATGAATGATGCTTTCGGCCCGGGACTCTTCAAACTGCCCGAACCCATTATCTCTGAATCCACCGCCATTGTCCCCGGACTGGATGGACAGAAAATGAGCAAAAGCTACGGTAACGCTCTCCCGATCTTCGGCGATGAAAAGGAAACACGTAAACTGATCAACAAAAAAATTATCACCGATACCACCCCGCTGGAGGCACCCAAGCCTACGGATCATTCCATTATCCTCGCACTCTACAAGCTCTTCGCCTCCCCGCAAGACTACGACACCATGCTCGCGCGCCATCGCTCCGGCGGCTTCGGCTACGGCCAATTCAAAAAAGACCTCTTTGAGGCGTACTGGGAATACTTCCGCTCAGCTCGTGAGAAACGCGCCTGGCTCCTTGCCCATCCCGAATACGTGGATGATGTTCTGCGCTCCGGAGCTTCCCGCGCTCGCGAGGAAGCCGCCTATACTCTTTCTCGTGTGCGCAGAGCTGTCGGTCTCGCCTGATTTTGCCGTCCAACCAACCGAGAGCGCACCTCGTTCCTGCCTCCTTATTCCGCCTCTCTCCACAAGCTTGTACGGAGAGAAAGGGCGGTGAGCAGATGTTTGAAAAGGGCGTAATCATGCTCGCGGCTGGCCGAGGGTAGAATATACTGGTACTCAGCACGGCGAGCATCCTCTACATCGGCGTTGCGCAAACGCAGCTGGATAGTTTCTTCGCTGTCGGTGCTGCGCCCGCGAAGGCGATTCTCCACCTCCATGCGCGACAGATAGATATAAACATCCGCGTAGGCACGCCGAATGATGGGATCCAAGCAGGAGCGGATAGACGCTGCGCCCTGCACATCAATATCCATCACTACATTTTCCCCCTGTTCCAAATGGCGCACCACTTCGCTGCGCAGTGTGCCGTAACTGTTGCCATGCACGCAGGCATGCTCCAGAAACTCTCCGGCGGCTACTTTAGCATCAAAGTCACTTTGTGTCAAAAAATAGTAGTCTTTTCCATTGATTTCTCCGCCGCGCGGAGCTCGCGTGGTGCAGGAGATGGAATAGGCTGTAAGTCCGTCCGCCTCAGCCCGACGACAGAGGGTCGTTTTTCCCGACCCGCTTGGACCGGACACGATCAACAGGGTGCCAAGATTTTTATTCGACATTTTGGACTTGCTCACGTATTTTTTCGAGTTCAGTTTTAGCCGTCACTACCAGTTGGGCAAGCTCAGCGCTATTGGCTTTCGATCCGGTCGTATTCAACTCGCGGAATATCTCTTGGCAGAGAAAATCCAGAGGTCGCCCCACAGCCTCGTCCGAGCGTGAAATAAACTTTTCAAACTGCTGAAGATGAGAATGCAAACGTGTCATTTCTTCACTCACGTCACATTTATCGGCAAAGAGCGCGAGTTCCTTTGCCAGTCGTTCATCTGGCTCACCCAGCACCAATCCTTGCTCAGCGAGACGCCGAAGCAACGACTCCCGGTAACGGGCAGGCACATCCACGGCGGACTGGAGCATTTTTGCACGCAGCTCGTGCAGCTTCGCCACGCGCGTCCGTAAATCCCTCGCCAAGTTGCCCCCCTCCTGCGCTCTCATTTGTAAAAAATGCTCCATCGCCCTCTGCAATGCGGGTAAAAGAGCTTCTCCCCACACGGCCTCCGGCGACACCGCCTCCCCCACGGAGTCCGTCAGCACCCCCAAACGCAGCAACGCATCCACAGAAAGCTGCACGTCACGCCCACAAATCGTCTTTACTTCCTCAAGTCGCCCCTTGAGCGCTTCCAGTTTATCACGATGAAGATGCAACAACCCCTTATCCGACCCATCTGTCGATTGTGGCACAGCAAATATGCTCACTCGCCCGCGCGAGACCCGCTTTGCTACGTATTCACGCACTTGGGGCTCCAACTCGGCCCACGGACGTGGCAGGTTGATGGCACATTCGAGCTGTTTGCGATTAATCCCGCTGATTTCCACGCGCAGAGAAGCGCCACAAAATGGGACGGCCGCCGCCCCGAATCCGGTCATGCTGTTCATAGAGGTGAAGTGCCGATAATTTGGGTAAAACGCGCATCGAGTATGAGAGCTTCCTGCACATTGTAACTGAGGTCTTTTTGGAGTTCATCCACCGCGCGCATCCGAGCCATTAAATTGGCAACGGAAAATTTGTTCGCCACCACCTCAATCTCCGGAACCACGGGTTGCACATCCGGCGCATGCGAGGCGGCTAACACCGCCTGCCCCAGGCACAGCGTAAGCAGCTCCAACATCTGTGTCCGCCGCGCCAGATACTCGGTCTCAATCATGGCAGCAGTAGTATCTCTTTGCTGTGCCTCCCAATCACGCACATCAGTACCCTCGGCAATGTTTTTCGCTTCTGTTTTAAGCGCCGAGGTGATTCTGTCCGTGATCTCAGCACGCTCAGCAGTTAGTAATTCCTGAAAGTCTGAACGTAGAGCAAGCGCGGCTACATCCGACCCAAGTTTGGCCAATGCAGCACGCACCGCAGGGAGAAACCGCCGCTGAGCCTCGCTTATCCGTTCCCCCATGGAAGGTGCAACCAGGTCCATACGAATGCAGCGCGAGCGAATGGTAGGCAGCAGACGGCTCGGCAACTCGGTAACGAGCACAATGAGTGTCTGCGGCGGCGGCTCTTCCAATGTTTTCAGGAAAGCATTGGCTGAGTCATCCGACAAGCGGTCGGCCTCGGCCACAATTACGAGTCTGGTCTCCCCAGGAGGCAAGCACATGGTGAGGAAGGGTTCCACACTGCGGATCGCGTTGATGGTGATAGTGCGGATCTTCGAACCGGGACGTACCACGCGGCAGTTTGGGTGCATCAGGTTTTCCATACTATCTGCCTTTGCCCCACACAAGAGGGTCGCGAGCTGCAGGGCCAGATGGTTTGTGCCGCATTCTGGCGCTCCGGTAATAAGTAGTGCATGCGGCATGCGTCCACTGGCATGAGCATGCTCGAGCAATTCGAATGCCTGGTCGGATGTGAAGGGCATAGCGTTACAATTCCGGGTATGAACCAAGCACCTTCAACATGGGGCTCCCCCGCCGCAGCTCTTCCAAGCATGTCTGCAATGGCTCACATTTCTCATGTCCGTCAACATCAATGTAAAACATGTACTCCCATGACATATGTCGCGATGGTCTTGAATCAATACAATAGATGTTAATTTCGTGCTTCTTGAAGAGCATTAACACATCTGCCAACGAGCCCGGCACGTGCGGCACGCCAAAACAGACAGTGGAGCGATCTTTGCCGGTGGGCCGCGTCCGCTGTTTACCAACCACGGCGAAACGCGTTGTGTTCGTGGCATTATCCTGGATATTAGCTTCCAATACGTTAAGCTTGTTGAGCCCACCAACGAGTCGGCTCCCCAGCGCAGCCGCACCCTTAGCGGCTTCCGCATGAGCCAATTGAGCCGCCGCAGCAGTGGAGGCGGTAGAAATCTGCTCGGCATTCGGGAAATTCTGCTGCAACCACAGCTTGCACTGCCCCAGCACCTGCGGGTGTGAATAGATTGTGCGTATTTCCCCTCTCTCGCAATTTGCCAGCAGACAATTCTGCACGCTCTGCATATGCTGCGCACAGATACGCAAACTGGAACTACCCATGAGCAAGTCCATTGTCTGCGTCACAAAGCCAGCGGTGTTGTTCTCAATGGGTACGACGGCATAATCGACTTCGCCACGCTCCGTCGCATCAAAAAGGTGCGAAAACGAAGCAAATGGCATGAGAGTCACGCTTTCCCCAAAGCGCGCGAGCGCCGCCTGATGACTCCACGTTCCCTCCGGCCCCAAATAACCCACGCGCAACCCACCCTCCAGCAGGTAGCCGCAACTAATAATCTGGCGATAGATGCTCAGCAGGGCTTCATCCGGCAGCACCCCTGCATTAAGTCGCGCCAATTTTTCGCGCTGGGCGCTCTCGCGCTCCGGCACAAAAAGTTCACCCCCATCGGCGGCCTTAATTTCACCCACACGGTGCACGTACTGCATACGCTCCTTGAGCAGCTCCACAATAGACGCATCCACACGGTCAATCTGCTCGCGCAACTGTTCTATCTCATCCATGCGCGCTCATTCTATCACACTTCACCCCGCCTTGGCAAGTGGATGTACACCTCTTCCAGAGCAACCGCATTAGGAAATGCGGTTGCTATTGACGATTGACGAGTTACGAATTACGATTTATTGATCATGTGCGCGTTGCGCAGTTTACTTCGAATCATGAACGTAGGCAGGAGAGTTCTTGAGAGCCATCATCATGATGACTGCTTGTTGTCATTTTTTGATGCGTATCAACGATCATATCAGCCAACAAGAGCATTTTCTCCGTTGATGAACTTCTTTCAAATGCGTTTGCCCTGACACCTCTTCCAGGGCAACCGCATTAGGAAATGCGGTTGCTATTTACGATTGACGAGTTACGAATTACGATTTATTGATCATGTGCGCGTTGCGCAGTTTTTTTCAAATCATGAACGTAGGCAGGAGAGTTCTTGAGAGCCATCATCACGATGACTGCTTGTTGTCATTTTTTTGATGCGTATCAACGATCATATCAGCCAACAAGGCCATTTTCTCCGTTGATGAACTTCTTTCAAATGCGTTTGCCCTGACACCTCTTCTCATAGTCGGCTCGCTGGTCATCGCCCATGGGACCAACGGCAAAGTAACGGGCCGCCGGATGATGGAAAATAAGCGCGCAAACAGAAGCCTGAGGCTGCATCATGAATGATTCCGTGAGCGTGACTCCTGTGCGCATCGGCGCATCCAGCAGCGCAAATACCGTGCGTTTCTCGGCATGATCCGGTTGGCTTGGGTAGCCGCATGCAGGCCGAATGCTCTGCACCCCATCCGTTGGCCACACGTTGTCAATGATACGGTGGACCTTTTCCGCCATGGCTTCCGCCAGCACATTGGCCAGCGCACGCACCAACAAGGAGGAATATGTGTCGCCCTGACCATCCAACTGCGCCCCCCACTGCTCCGCGCCGAGAATACTCACCTGCATGGCGCCCACATATCCTTCATACGGCTCCGGCGGCACAAAGTCGGCCAAAGCGAGGCGAGGCTTGTCGCTCATTTGCTGGCAGCGCATGGTGTGCAGCGGATAACGGCTCCCGACAAGCTGAATATCGTCCCCCACGCTATTGGCGCGCCAAATGCCAAAACAGCCGCGAGCGTGCAAGAGCTGTTTTTTCTCGGCAGAGTGCAACAGATCTCGGGCGTCGGACAGCAACTCTTTCACCTGCTTCGCCTGCTGCGGGTCGGTGTGGGCGTGCAGGGTACGGCGGGCGGGATTCCAAGCTTCATGCAGCCCGAACACACGCAGCAGGATACTCCAATCAGCCGCACTTTCCAGCTCCTCCCAGCTGATGTCATAATCCAATCGGGGCGTGCAGCATGCGCACCCGCACGGTACACCTGCGGTGAACACGCCTGTACGCTGCGGCGCAGGAATGTGCGTGTTTGTCCAATCTGTTTTCAGAGCAGCATCACGCGCCTGCGCCAAGGACATCAGAGGCTTTTTCTCACGTTCGGTGTAGCTCGCACGCAACTCATCTTGCTGTCGGCGGATGGTTGCCAACGCTGCCGTGCGTTCCTGTCCGATGAGGGAGGCCGCCACGGGCGCCACGGTAGAAGCATCCGCCGTATGCACCACCACACCATGGGGGTAAAGAGGAGCAAGTTTGAGCGCGGTGTGCAGAGGACTCGTTGTTGCCCCGCCCACCAGCAGTGGCACACTTTGTCCCGCCTTTTCCAGCTCACTCGCCACATGCCCCATCTCTTCCAGCGAGGGGGTAATCAACCCCGAAAGCGCTACCAAATCTGCTTTCTCTCGCTGCACGGCTTCCAATATCCGCTCGCAAGGCACCATCACCCCCAAATCCACCACCCGAAAACCATTGCACGCCAGCACCACGCCCACGATGTTCTTGCCGATGTCATGCACATCGCCCTTCACCGTGGCCAACACCACCGTACCCACAGCGGAAGATCCTGCTTTGTCCTGCTCAATAAAGGGAGTAAGTACACCCACGCTCTTCTTCATCACGCGTGCGCTCTTTACCACTTGGGGCAGGAACATTTTTCCCGCGCCAAACTGCTCCCCCACTTGCTTCATACCCTCCATGAGCGGACCTTCAATGACGGCGAGAGCGCTTCCGCAGGCCTGAATCGCTTCCAGCGTATCCCCATCAATAAAGTCGGTGATGCCCTTCACCAAAGCGTGCGCCAAGCGTTGCTGCACGGGCCACTCGCGCCACACAGCAGCATCCGTGGACGATTGCTCGTGCTTCTCCTCTTTCTGTGCGGCGAGTTGATGCGCATAGTCGGTGAGGCGCTCCGTGGCGTCCTCGCGGCGATTGAGAAGTACGTCCTCCACCAGTTCCAGGCGGTCCTTCGGTATGTCATCGTACACATCGAGCATCCCCGCATTCACGATACACAGGTCCAATCCTCCTTTCTGAGCGTGGTAAAGGAAAGCGGAATGCATAGCCTCACGCACGGGATTGATGCCTCGAAAAGCGAAGGACACATTGGAGATGCCGCCGGAAATATGACAAGCCGGGAAAAGGCGGTGTATTTCCGCCGCTGCGACGAAGAAATCGCGCGCGTAGTTGGCGTGCTCTGCAATCCCGGTGCCCACCGTCAACACGTTCGGGTCAAAGATGATGTCCTCCTCCGGAAAACCGACGTCCTCCGTCAGTAGCTTGTACGCGCGGCTGGCGATGCGGACGCGATCTTCAACGGAGCTTGCCTGACCCTGCTCGTCAAATCCCATGACCACCACAGCCGCGCCGTATCGGCGAATAAGGCGCGCGCGGCGCAGGAACTCCTCCTCTCCGTTTTTCAGCGAGATCGAATTCACAATTCCCTTGCCCTGCATGCAGCTCAATCCGGCTTCTATCACTTCCCACTTGGAGGAGTCGATCATGAAGGGAACCCGCGCAATATCCGGCTCCGCCGTCACCAGGTTCAGAAATTTTTTCATCACCTCGGGTCCATCGATCATGCCGTCATCAAAGCAAAAGTCCAGCACGGCTGCGCCGTTTTCCACTTGTTTTCGGGCAATGGAAAGCGCCTCCTCATACTTTGCTTCGCGGATGAGCCGGGCGAACTTCGGAGAACCGGCTACATTGCAGCGTTCGCCCACGAAAAGCGTGTTGCGCGTGCGGTCGTGGTTGTAAGCCTCCAACCCGGCGAGCCGCATCTGCCCTGCCGGAGCAGGCGCGGCAGGCGTACGCGGCGAGCAATCCTGCACAGCTTCGCGAATGGCTCGTATGTACTCCGGCGTCGTGCCACAGCAGCCGCCAACAATGTTCAGCAAGCCCTCTCGGGCATATTCGCGCAGGATATCGGCCATGTGTTCTGCCGTGTGCTCATAACCGCCGGGCGCCAATGGGTCAGGCATGCCGGCATTCGGGTACATACTGACGGCGCAGTCTGCCAGTGCACTCAGTTCCCGCGCAAAGGGCAACATCAGGTCTGCTCCCAGCGCGCAGTTGATGCCCACCGCCAGTGGCTTCGCGTGCCGTATGGAATTCCAAAACGCCTCTACAGTCTGCCCGGAAAGGGTGCGTCCGGCGCGGTCAGTTACGGTGAAGCTGATGATGACCGGCGGAAGCTCCGCATTCATTTTCTCCCGCAGTTCATCAATGGCAAAAAGGCAGGCCTTGGCGTTCAGGGTATCAAAAATTGTCTCGAGCAGCAGCATATCGACCCCTCCTTCCACCAGCGCCTTTACTTGCTCGCGATACGCCCGGCACAGCTGGTGAAAATGCACAGCGCGGAAGCCAGGGTCATTCACATCCGGCGAGAGGGAAGCCGTGACGGACAGCGGACCGATAGACCCTGCTACAAAACGCGGTCGTCCATCCCATTCCTGCGCCTCATCTGCCGCCGCACGCGCCAATCTGCAAGCAGCGCCGTTCATCTCGCGCACCAATTCAGCCAAGGCGTCATCCGCCAACACCCCATCGAAATACGCTTGGTCACGCGGTCCAGGAGGTGCCGTATGGAAAAATTCGTGCTGGCCGATGCAAGTGGACGCAAAAGTACAGGTCGTGATGATATCCGCCCCGGCTTGCAAATAGGAACGGTGGATTCCCGCTATGATCTGCGGCTGTGTGAGCGACAGCACATCGTTGTTGTTGCGCAAGTCGTGCGGGTACTTCTCCGTATCTGCAAAGAGCTCGCCGCGGTAGTCCCCCTCCGTCAAGTGATGCCTTTGCACCATGGTGCCCATGGCGCCGTCCAAAATGAGTATGCGCTCGCGCAGCAGGTCTCGGAGTTGCTCGGTGCAGGGCATTGCGCAATGGTGTGTATCAACGCTCGGGCGGTATCGGATTCTTGTGCCACACAATCACACCCTTCCCCACAGCGTAAAAAAACACGGCCATCAACACCCCGATGAAGATCGCCATCGCAGCAAGAGCGGAGCCGTTTTCCTGAACCAGTCCTTTGAAGTTCACCGCCCACGGATAAAGCAATATCACCTCCAAGTCGAACACCAGAAACAATACCGCAACCAGGTAATACTTAATCGAGAAGAATCCAGGAGCACCGTCCCCCTCCGGCACATTCCCGCACTCATAGGGTATATCCTGCGCCTTTCGCACCTTTGCCCGACGACCAAATATCACGCTCAAAACCAAGATGATTCCAGCGAAGCCAAACCCGGCTAGCAACTGCACCAACGCTGAAAAATACTCTTGCTGCATACGATCCGTGTTGCTTTATAGCATATTCTCTCCGTCCTGTCAAGACGAGCAAAAAGGAACCAGGGCAACCGCATGAGGAAATGCTGTTGCTATTTACGATTGACGATGAACAAATTGCTATTTATTGACAATGTGAACGTTGTGCATGTTTTTTGAATCATGAACGTAGGCAGAAGAGTTCTTGGAAGCTATCATCATGATGACTGCATGTTGTCATCATTTTTGATTCATATCAACGATCATATCAGCCAACAAGGCCATTTTCTCCACATTTGTCCCAAGAAAAAGAGATCCCAACAAGCGGTTATCACCGCATCATGAAGAATAATCCATTGGTAATTTTCGATTTCCGAATGACGAATTACGATTTAGGAAATTCGCGCGCTGGTGCGCGGGGCTGCGAAAGCCGACGACGGCTGCAAGGCGGATTGGCCAACCCGCAGGGCTGGCTTGCTTCTTTCGTCCATAAAAAAACATATGCGAAATGGGTTCAATAAGCCCGGAGAACATTTTATTGGGACGGATTGCATTTTCCCCGTTGATGAACTTCTTTCAAATGCGTTTGCCCTGGCCCCGAAAAAGAGACGCATACCCAATGTACCAGAAAACGATAGACGTTTCTTTCATTCATTGATTTTGTTCACATTGTGCATATTTCCCAATGTGGAGTTAAAAAAAGCGAGAGTCTGGCGACTCTCCCGGCAGAGCGGGAAAACGGCCCCTGCACGTTTTGACGTCCATAACAAACGCATACAGCCATTTCAACATCTCGGATTTTCTCAATGGCGGACGACTGTTTTTTTTGCACGTTTTCTGCGGAGGCAGAAGGAGAAAATTGTGTATTGACGGTAAAAAATGGCGGACAAGATACGTACATATAGGCGTATGAAGTTCGTTTTCTTGACAGGGATCTTTCTCGTCACAGGGATGGCACAGGCTTTGCCTCCCCTCGGGCAAGCAGAACATGTGCAAGTGGAAAAGGCCACTACGGGGCGCGATTACGTGGCGAGGCGCAGCATCGGTCACGTAGAAGCCATTCGCACGGTGCATGTGCGCGCTGCGGTGGAGGGCTTTCTTGTTGATACACCCTGCAAGGAAGGGGCTTTGGTAAAGGAGGGAGACGTGCTTTTCCGCATTGATCCGCTGCGTTATCAAGCCGCTGTGCAACAAGCGGAAGCTGACCTCGCGCGCATTGATGCGCAGATTATCTACGCTACCAACAACTCGAAGCGCCTCTCCAAACTTGCCGAGAG
The DNA here is from genome assembly GCA_947588735.1 of uncultured Akkermansia sp. Taxonomy (GTDB): domain Bacteria; phylum Verrucomicrobiota; class Verrucomicrobiia; order Verrucomicrobiales; family Akkermansiaceae; genus Akkermansia. The sequence goes on along the minus strand of CANQAD010000013.1, from coordinate 2,161 downwards.
CCTGGCGACCTCCAAAGAGGAGATGGAAACAGCCCTGGCCAAGCTGGAGGAGCTGAAAGCCAGCCGCACCGGCGCTCAGGCCGACCTGACCAAAGCCAAAAAGGATTTGGAGGACTGCACGATCCGAGCTGAAATCCCCGGTCGCATCGGGCGTGTCGAGTTCTCCAACGGCAACTACATTACCGCCGGTGAACAGCTGGCCACCATCACCCAAGTGGATCCCATCTACGTGCGGTTCCCCCTCAGCCAGTCGGATGTGAACGGCGCTTTTGGCGGTCCGAGGCGCATCGGCAGTGTAGCGGATGTACGGCTCATCACTGCCAGCGGCGCGCAGTATCCCGCTTCCGGGACCATTGAAATTGTGGATAACCAAGTGTCGGGGAGTACTGATTCGTACACCCTATGGGCCAATTTCCCGAACAAGGAACATACGCTTATCCCGCGCGGTATCGGAGCTCTGTTGGTATCACTCACCGATACGATGGAAGTGACGATGGTGCCGCTCACCGCCGTGCAGCATGATGCTGCCGGCTCTTTCGTTTATACCGTAGCTGAGGATGGGACGGTGACGCGGCGCGATGTGGTGTCCGGCGCCATCCGGGGACGATTGCAGTCTATCTACGAAGGGCTCAAGCCAGGCGAAACCGTTATTACTGACGGCGCTCACAAAACACGGCAGGGAGCGAAGGTGGTGCCCGTATTCCCGGAGCAGAAAAACATGCGCAGCTCGAAACCCGCAGCTGACAACTCATCGCAAGCAGAATCTGCCGTGCCCGTGCAAGTGGCCACGGCCAAACTCATTGCCGACCCTACTGTCCTGGAATGCAATGGCGCGCGTGTAGAAGCCATCAACCGCGTGAATATCCGGCCGCTTGTGCAGGGTATCCTTGCGGAGCCCGCTTTCAAGGAGGGTGACCGCGTGAAAAAGGGCGATGTCCTGTTCTCCATTGATCCCACCCGCTACCAGGCCACAGTGGACGCCCAGCAGTCTGCCATCAATGTGCTTGATGTACGCATCTCCGACGCCCAGACGAAGCTGACGCGCCAAGAAGAGCTTGCCAAACGCAATGCCACCAGCCGCGATGAGGTGGAAAGCGCTCAGGCAGCACTCAACGAACTGCTGGCTCTCAAATCCGGCGCCGAGGCGGCTCTCATCATTGCCAAAGACAACCTCTCGCGCTGTACAGTGCGAGCTTGGATGGATGGTCGTATCGGACGCGTCAACTTTTCCAAAGGCAACTATATAGCTGACGTGAAGTCTCCGCTGGCCACGTTGATGCAGCTCAGCCCCATCTACGTTCGCTTCTCGTTGAGTGAAAGCGCGATCCTCTCACACTTCGGCACGGTGGATAAAATGGTGGAGGATGCGGATATTTCGCTGGTGACTGCCACCGGCAAAGTATTGCCGGAAAAGGGGCGCGTTGCTTTCTGCGACAACTTGGTGCAGGCTGCTACCGACACCATCAACATCTGGGGCGTTTTTGAGAATAAGGAGCACCTCCTTCAACCGGGAGGCGTGGTGACGATTCGTGTTGGGCGCAGCAGCGATAAACCTGTGCCCGCTATCCCCTCCGGTTCCGTTCTCACCGACACCCGCGGGCACTACACCTTTGTGCTGCGCAACGGCCGAGCCAGGCTCGTGCGCATCCTCTGCGGAGCTGCCACCGATGACGGACTCACCCCGGTCTATAGCGGCGTGCACTCGGACGACCAAATCATCACCACCAACCTGGCCGCGCTGGAAGACGGGACGCCCGTGACCATTGAGCAATAAGAAATCCCTTTCCCCCCCCCAAAAAAAATCGACTATGTTTTCCGATCTGTTTGTCCATCGTCCGAAACTCGCCTTTGTCATCTCGATTCTCATGATGCTGGGCGGCCTGCTCTGCCTCACCAAGATGCCTGTCGCGGAGTACCCGGAAGTCTCACCGCCCACCATCAGCGTACGCATGACGTACAGTGGCGCCAGCGCCGAAGAACTTGCAGAGGTGGTTGCTGCTCCGGTGGAGGAGCAGCTCATCGGCATGGAGAACCTGCTCTACTTCTACTCCACCTGCGCCAATAACGGCACCTACATGCTTACGCTCATCTTTGAGACCGGCACGAATGACGATATGGCTTTTGTGAATGTGTCAAACGCCATCAAGCAGGTGGAATCCAA
>CANQAD010000012.1 GCA_947588735.1 uncultured Akkermansia sp. | reverse complement strand
GGAGTCAACGCAAGAATAAGCCAAACAACCCGGCAGCAGAAGAAGGAGAAGCAGGACAAGAGGGAGAAGAAGCAGGTAAACATGAGACTCAAGTGATTGAATTGATAACGAATAATATGGAATGGAGTGCGGGGGAAGTAGCCGAGCTGTATCGCAGGCGTTGGGATATCGAAAGTTTTTTCAAAATACTCAAGCAATACCTCAATATTAAGAGCTTCGTAGGGACATCCGAGCAGGCAGTGAGATCACAGATATGGGTAGCCATGATTGCCTATTTACTCGTGAAAGTGCTCAAACGACGCGCTTCGCATCGCTGGTCGCTGGGAGGATTGGTTCACTACCTACGAATATCACTGCTGAGCACGCAGAACCTGTTTTCGTGGCTAAACCAACCGTATGACATAGCGGGGACGGAAGAGGTTTTAGTGCTCAATAGCACGTAAAGTTTTATGGATTCGCCCAAAAATCGCCAACTCCTGCCCTCATCATGCTTCCCGCCCATGAATTACATTTTCTTGGGACGGGTGTGGATTGCGCGGAAGGGACCAAAAAAGCTGCTTGACAGGAAATAGGGCGGGTGGTAACCTAAGGAGCGTACTATGCGAGGACTCGCACAAAAGACGTGTTTGGCAGCCTTGGCAATGGGCGGAGTTGCATGCGGGGCGGAAGAGGCGCATGAAGGGCTGAGTACAAGCGCCCCAGTCTTGTGGGAGATCCCCCTGCCTTTTTGGGGAGGGCACACGCTGCCAATCAGCAACTCACTCGTCATGCTGGCCGTGGCTGTGTTGGTCATCACGCTTATTTTACAAATCGCCACGCGCAAGATGGAGCGAATACCGCACGGTCTGCAGAATTTCGTGGAGTGGGTTTTCGAGATGCTTTACAACTTCGTGGAGGGGTTGACCGGCAAGAGTTTGGCTAAGAAGTACTTTTGGTACTTTGCGACGGTGTTCTTGCTCATTTTGGTGAGCAATTACATGGGGTTGCTTCCGGGAGTGGGTGAGATCACCTACCGAGGGCAGCCTTTGCTGCGCGGCGCCAATGCGGATTTGAACGTGACGATTTTTCTGGGCTTTTTCTACGCCCTGCTGTGGTTCATTTGGGTGCTGCGTGAGCAAGGGTTTGCTCATTTCATCGCTCACACCTTTGGACCGAAGGACGGCCTCACCGGATTCCTGAAATACGCTCTGCTGCCGATCTTTTTCTTTGTCGGACTGATCGAGGTGCTTTCAATATGCATCCGACCGGTGGCGTTGGCAGCCCGACTTTTCGGCAACATCTTCGCAGGCGAGGCCATACTGGAGCAGATGGGCGGCATTAGTTTTGCCGCCATGTTGCCCTTTATGGCGCTTGAGCTCATCGTAGGTTTTGTGCAAGCGTTGGTCTTCCTGATGCTCACGGCGATCTTCCTGAAGACGCAGGTGGGCGGAGATGAGGAAGAGGCGCATGTTGAAACCTGAGAACCCCTTCCTCTGTCCCGGATCATGAAGCAAAACGTGAGGGGACGGGGAATCCACAACAAACCCAACATACAACAACTATGTTACCCATCATCGCAGAAGCTGCTATCGCGAAAGCCGGACTCGTCGTCATCGGCGCCGGTCTTGGCATCGGACTTATCGGCATGAAAGCTGCAGAGTCCACGGGGCGTAATCCCGCCTCCTTCGGCAAGGTGCTCACCATCTCCATCCTGTTGGCGGCCCTTGTAGAAGGCGTGGCGTTTGTGGCCATCTTCATGGGCTGAGCAAGCGCGGTGCAGCGCAGAGCGGCGGGGCTGTTTCCCCGTCGCCCTGCACGCCTCCCTTCGAAAACGACACATCGCTCTCTTCATCTATGAAAACGCTGATTATTGCAACCTCCCTCAGTGAGATGGTCGATCAATTCGGGCTGCACACCGAGGCTTTCATTGCGCATTTCATTGCCTTTGCCATCTTGGCTGCGGTGGTGGTGTTTTTTGGCATCAAGCCGGTGATGCGCCAGCTGGAGGAACGTCGGCAACGCATCGAAGAGGGCGAGGCCATGCACGCTCGCAGTGAGAAGGAACTTGCGGAAGTGCGGGAGCGCAGCGCCGGAATTGTGAGCGAGGCGCGCGACCAAGCTAAAGATGAACTGGAGCACGCTCGCCAACTCTCCGAAAAATTGCGTGCTGAACGCGCGGCCAAGGCTGAGAACGATGCGCAAGCCATCCTCCAGAATGCGCGTCAGCAGGCGGAAATTGACACCCGGCGTCAGGAGGAGGTCCTGCGCAAGGAGTTTGCTCACCTGCTGGCACAAGCCACCCAAAAGGTTACGGGCAAGGTGCTGACCGAAGAGGACCACCGAGCCATCAACGCCGAGGCCATCAGCCATCTCCCCTGACGAAGTATCTCGCTGTCGCCCATGAAAATTACCAAAGAAGTGCAAGCTCAAGCGCGCCGATTGCTGTGCCTCTGCCTGGTTGAAGGAGGGCGACTGCAGGAGGAGCGTGTGCGCCAAGTAGCGAGTGAATTGGTGCAGAAAAAGCCGCGCAATTACGCTGAATTGCTTGCGGCGTTCACCGACTTGGTTCGGTTGGAGGTAGCGAAGCGCACGGCTACTGTTGCCAGCGCGGTTCCTCTCACCGAGCGGGAACAGGTCGCCATTCGCGCTAAACTGGATGCCCGCACTCCCGACTTGCATTACGATTGGCAGGTGCGTCCTGAGTTGCTCGGCGGCATTACCGTGCGCGTGGGCGATCAGGTGACAGACGCCTCTTTGCTCTCCCGTATCAACCGACTGGAACGCCTTTCTCTCTAATCTGTAACCTCTCCACCTATCCTCTCATGAGTAACATCATCCAAGAACTCGAAGAACAAATCCGCAATATCTCCACAGCAGCCGTCAGCGAAAATGTTGGCTCCATTAAGTCCGTCGGCGATGGTGTGGCCCACATTGAAGGGCTGAGCAACGCCATGCTCAACGAGATGATTGAATTCCCCGATGGCACCATGGGACTGGCCATGAACCTGGAAGAAAACGAGGTGGGCGTGGTGCTGCTCGGCAAGGGTTCCGCCCTCAAGGAGGGCGACACGTGCAAGACCACCGGACGTCTTCTGGAAGTGCCCGTGGGGCCGGAGCTCTTGGGGCGTGTGGTGGATACTCTGGGCAATCCATTGGATGGCAAAGGACCAATCATCGCTGCCGCGCATTACCCGGTGGAGAAAATTGCGTCGGGCATCATTTCGCGCCAAGGGGTGAATCAGCCGGTGCAGACGGGTATTCTGCCCATTGATGCTATGATTCCCATCGGCCGCGGGCAACGCGAGCTTATCATTGGCGACCGCTCTACAGGGAAGACGGCCATTGCTATTGATGCCATCATCTCTCAGGCTCATCAAAACAAGCAGGCCGAGGAAGGTAAGTTGCCCGGACACCGTCCGCTGCTGAGCATATACGTCGCCGTGGGGCAAAAGCGCGCCAACGTATCGCGCCTGGTGGCCAAGTTGGAGGAAAGCGGGGCCTTGCCTTACACCATTGTGGTGGTGGCATCGTCCAGTGATTCGGCGGCCATGCAATACTTGGCGCCTTATGCCGGATGCGCCATGGGCGAGTACTTCATGGACCAGGGGCAGGACGCCCTTATTGTGTACGATGACCTCTCCAAGCACGCCGTGGCCTACCGCCAAGTGTCGCTCATCTTGCGCCGTCCGTCCGGTCGTGAGGCGTACCCGGGAGATGTGTTTTACTTGCACAGCCGTTTGCTGGAGCGTGCCGCGCGCATCAATTCTGAAGGTGGTCGCAAAGGCGGTTCGCTCACCGCGTTGCCCATCATCGAAACGCAGGCCGGCGATGTGTCCGCCTACATTCCTACGAACGTCATTTCCATCACTGATGGTCAAATTTTCTTGGACACTGACTTGTTTTACCAGGGTGTACGCCCGGCCATCAACGTAGGCATTTCCGTGAGCCGCGTGGGTTCCAGTGCTCAGACAAAAATCATCAAAAAACTCGCCGGTTCCGTGAAGCTTGACCTCGCGCAGTTTGAGGAGCTGCAAGCTTTCGCTCAGTTCGGATCTGACCTGGATGCCGCTACCAAAGCCAAGTTGGAGCGCGGCCGCCGCATCGTGGAGCTCTTTAAGCAGGGACAATATGAACCTAAACCGCTCGGTATCGAGGTTATCAACCTCTACGCCATCCAAAAGGGCTTCCTGGATGGTGTGGCTGTGGACGACATCCGCAGTGTGCGCACTCGCATGGAAGAAGAGGTGACCTCCACCGCACCGGATTTGTTGGAAGAGATCGAACGCGTCCGCGAGCTCACCCCGGAATTGGATGCGCGTTTGCAGAAATTTATGAAAAATTTTATCTCTCGCCTGTAACTCGACTGACCCATGGCTAACCTGCGTGACATCAAGCGGCGTATCAAATCGGTGCGCAACACATCGCAGATCACTAAGGCGATGCAAATGGTGGCGTCCGCTAAAATGCGCCGTGCTCAGGAACTTGCCCTGCGCGGGCGCGCTTACATCAGCGCTTTGGCCAATGTCCTTCAGCATCTCTCCGCCACCATTGAGTTGGCCGGCGCCTCGCTCATGCAGCAACGCGAGCACGGTAAAACCCTCGTCATTGTGGTCAACACCGATAAGGGGCTCTGTGGCGCACTGAACGCCAACCTGCTGCGTGAGGTCCTCGCCAAGACTCCACAGGATGCGGATTACATGTGCATTGGCGCGAAGCTTTCGCCCGTCCTGCAGCGCTTGGGGCGCAGTGTGCGATTCACTTTCAGCGTAAGTGACAACATGACGGATGTGGAGCTCAAGCCTATTTTTGAAGCGCTGCGCCGTGGCTTTGAAGATGGCACCTACAACCGCGTGCTTGTGGCTTACCAAAGGTTTGTCAATGTGATGGTGCAGCGACCCGATATGCACGAGCTGCTGCCGGTTACCGCCTCGGAACTCATGGAAATCGCTTCCATGGATGACATTGAGGACACACAGATGGGAAACTTCCTGCTCGAGCCCACGCCGACGGCTCTGTTGGCTTCCATCCTCCCGTTGTATGTGAGCAACATGTTGGTGCAACTGGTTCTTGAAGGCAAGGCTTCCGAGCAGTCAGCACGCATGGTGGCCATGAAGTCAGCCACGGAGAACGCCAAGAATCTCATCGCCGAGCTCACCTTGGACTACAACAAGGCCCGCCAAACTCAAATCACGAACGAACTTCTCGAAATCACCACGGCCACCCGCGCCATGGAGTAACCCTTCCCTTTCAACCTAATTTCCCACATCAACATACTCATGAACTCAGGAAACATTGTGCAAATCATCGGTGCCGTGGTCGATGTTGACTTTTCCGGCGCACAAATGCCTGCCCTCTACAACGCCCTCACCGTGGATTACGAGGTGAACGGCAAACCCTCCCGGCTGACTTTGGAGGTGGAACAGCACCTGCCCGGCAGTTGGGCTCGCACCGTGGCCATGAGCTCCACAGATGGCTTGCGCCGCGGCATGGTGGCGGTGGATACAGGAGCGCCCATCTCCGTGCCGGTGGGACCCGGGGTGCTGGGACGTATTTTCAACGTGTTGGGCGAGCCGGTGGACGAGAAGGGCGAGGTAACAGCCGCCAAGCGTTATCCCATCCACCGCGAAGCTCCCTCGCTGGAGGAGCAGTCTACCTCATCGGAGGTGCTGGAGTCAGGCATCAAGGTGATTGATCTGATATGCCCGTTCCTGAAGGGTGGCAAGGCGGGTTCTTTTGGCGGCGCTGGCGTGGGCAAGACCGTGCTTATCATGGAGCTCATCAACAACATTGCCAAGGCGCACTCCGGGCTTTCCGTGTTTGCCGGTGTGGGAGAGCGCACGCGCGAAGGCAATGACTTCTACAACGAGATGAGCGAGTCGGGTGTGATTGACCAGAAAAACCCCGCCAATTCCAAAGTAGCGCTGGTGTACGGGCAGATGAATGAGCCGCCGGGTGCGCGTTTGCGTGTGGCTCTCTCCGCCCTTTCCATGGCCGAGTTCTTCCGCGATGAAGAAAACCGCGATGTCTTGCTCTTTGTGGACAACATTTTCCGCTTCTCGCAGGCGGGCTCAGAGGTGTCGGCCCTGCTCGGGCGCACTCCCTCTGCCGTGGGATACCAGCCAAACTTGGCTGAAGAAATGGCCGCGCTGCAAGAGCGCATCACCTCGACCAAAAAAGGGTCCATCACCTCCATGCAGGCAGTGTATGTGCCGGCGGATGACCTGACCGACCCCGCACCTGCCACCACCTTCTCGCATTTGGATTCTACCGTGGTGCTGGAACGTTCGTTGGCGGCGCAGGGCATCTACCCCGCCGTCGATCCGTTGGCATCTACCTCCAAAGCTCTTTCGCCTGATCTGGTGGGTGAGGAGCACTACCGCGTGGCGCGTGGCGTGCAGCAAACGTTGCAGCGTTACAAGGATTTGCAGGATATGATTGCCATTCTTGGCATGGATGAACTGTCCGAGGCCGACAAACTGACCGTCTCCCGAGCGCGCAAGATCCAGCGTTTCCTCTCGCAGCCCTTCAGTGTAGCTGAGGTATTCACCGGCATCAAAGGGCAGTACGTGCCCGTAGCCGAAACCGTGCGCGGATTTGCGGAAATCCTGGATGGCAAATGGGACAGTGTGCCGGAGGGTAATTTCTACATGAAGGGCGGTATTGATACCGTTGAAAAGAACTGATTAGTCATGCCCCTGCACCTCAAAATCATCACTCCCCTGCGCACTGCCGCAGAAGCAGATGCACTCAGCATCCTCGTGCCTGCCACCGAGGGGCAGTTGGAGGTGTTGCCGGGACACACGGCCCTCATCACTTCCGTCTCCAACGGGGAACTCAGCTACCGCACTCCGACTTCCTCCGTTTCACTTTTTATCGGGGGAGGTTTTTTGCAGGTGGAAAATGACATGGCGCTTATTGTCACCGATACTGCGTTGGCAGCCGACGAGATGGATCCGTCTTCCATTAATGCTGCCATTGAGCAGGCCCGTACTCGTTTGCGCAACGAGAGCTCCGTGCTCTCGCGCGAGGAGCAAACGCGGTTGGAGGCGGGCATCGCCCAGCAGCTTGCCATGCTCGAATACAAGCGTCGCAAGCACCTGCATTGAGTACAGACAAACATTCGCCGCATCTTTTCCCGGGATGCCATTCCTCCTGCATCCTTAGTTCATCTTCCCCTTGCCGGTAAATTGGGAGAAAGGACTTTATTGATACAAATTGCGATTTTTTATTGACTTTTTAATTTAAAAAGAGTATTTATGTAACCGTTCAGGGTTATTTATGCGATATTTTTCGCAATTTACCTTGTCCGATTAACCAAACCAAGTAAAATAATCATGATTACCGCAATTATCGCTAGCGTAACGCCATTCGTAGCTGCCCAGCCGGTTGACACGACTGCTACTATGCCGAAGGCTCCTTTCGCCACCTACAACTGGAGCGACCAGAACGCCAAGACCATCATCTCCGATGAGGATGCGAAGAATGGCGCAATGGGCTCTTTCAGTTCAGGTGGTTACGGTCAACCTCGTGTAGTAGACGACTGGAATCTTGCTTAAATGCGGAGAGATCAGACGCCGCCGTTTCTCCAAGGAGACGGCGGCGTTTTTTATAAAGTGAAGCCATGATCCTTCTACTGACCAACAGCCGGGATGTAACCACGGACATCCTTCTACCCTACCTCACGCCACGAGCAGAGGTGTTCCGTTTCAATATCGACCTGTGGCGCGATTACCATTGGCGCATCGGGGCGGACGGCTACGAACTCTCCGATCCGACGGAGCGCACCTGCCGCGAGGAACAGGTGGGCGCGGTGTACGAACGCAAGGTGATGTTCGATCCGCCGGACATCGACGTGCCAGCACGCGGCAGCGAGGACTCCTGGCTGCGAGCGGAAGTGCTGGCTATTTGGTCGGGCATCAAGGACCTGGCGATGGGCGCGGGCAAGCTGGCGCTCATCCACCCCTCCGCCACAGGCAACTGGTACAAGATGCGCCAGATGCGTCTCGCGCGCAGGTACTTCCCCGTGCTTCCCTGGGAAATGATTCACGGCGTGCCGACTCAGCTCGGTTATTCCGTCGTCTGCAAAGCCAACACGGGCGCCCCTATGGGCAGCGGTTTCTGCTTCAACGTGAATCGCGTGGATCAGCAGCGTATCGACACGAGCTTCCCCTGGTTCCTGCAGGTGGCGGGCGAAGCGGAATACGAGGTAACGGTGGCGTACATCGCCGGACGCGTGTTCGCCAGCCGCATGAAGCGCGCGGGACTGAAAAGCAACGACAGTCGGCAAGCCACGGTGAATGGCGAGGCGCAGTGGGAGCCCTGCGAGCTCACTGCGGACGAAACCGAGCGCGTGTGCGCCCTGATGCGCGAGACGGGTCTTTCCTTCTCGCGGCTGGATTTTCTGCGCACGGCACAAGGACTCACCTTCCTCGAACTGAACCCCAACGGGCAATTCGCGTGGATGGACATCAAAAACGAGCGCGGCATGCTCACCGCCATCGTCGATGAAATTATGCGGGTGCATCAAAAAAATCTGCCTGCCACCTCGACGTCATGAACAGGGAAACACGTGGCACACCGATGCGAGACGTGTGGCTCGCTCTTGGTTCGCTGGTAGCGCTCTTTGCCGTGGCGCTCACCATTATTTGCGGCGTCTTGCTCTACGTAGGATAAAGCCATTTACGATTTACGAGGTACAAGGTACGATTTGGATGCTAACGCGCGTTACGCGGGGACGGGGCGGCTAGCGGCGCCTGTGTGTGATCCGGTGAGTTCGTCAATGATCATAGGCCGAGCATAAAAAATGAGCGACCCGTAAAGGATCGCCCGTTTTTTTTGAGGGAGGATTGCGCATCACTTGGCGCGCTTGGAGGCAAGTTTGCGGGTTTTCTGCTGCCAAGTCCAGTCCCAACGCGTGAGCGAGGTGAGACATGCGGCGAGCAAATCCACGCAGGCCTGCAAATCGATTTTATGCGCCATCTCGATGCTCTGGTGCACATTGCGCACGGGGATGGAAATAGCTCCGGTAATCGAACCGCCACCGGTAAACTTCTGCAACGCACCGGCGTCTGTACCACCGGCAGCAAGCAGCTCGAGCTGGCAGGGAATTTTCTTCTCCTTGCAGAGAGCCTCCATGTACTGAACCATGCGTGCATCGGTAATGAGCGTGCCGTCGTACACCTTCACGCCGGCGCCTTTTCCCAGCACCGTACACTTGTCGTGCGGCGAAGAACCCGGAGTGTCGTACGCAATGGTGGTATCGAGCGCAAAAGCAAAATCAGGCTGCAATTTGAGCGTTGCGGCCTGTGCACCGCGCAGCCCCACTTCCTCCTGCACGGTGAAAACAGCGTAAGTGTCATAATCGGGTTTCACGCGGCTCTTTTTGATGGCACGCACAGCTTCGATGAGCATGTAGCAGCCGCCACGGTTGTCGATGCTCTTCACGTTCACGCAATCGCCCATCTCCATGAAGTCGCTGATGCGCGTGATGGCGTCGCCAACGGAAACGAACTTCTCGACCTGCTCTTTCGGGAGGCCAATGTCGACCACGTAGTCAGTGATGGCAGGCATCTTGCCGCGCTCATCCGGCGTCATCACATGAATCGGCTTCACCCCCATGCAACCGGGCAGATCCTTGCGTCCATGAACCATCACACGCTGCGCGGTGAGTGTTTTCGGATCAAATCCTCCGAGGGGGAGAATGCGGATGAAACCTTGCTCATCGATGTGGCGCACGATGAAACCGATCTCATCCATGTGCGCTGCGCATACCACTTTTCTTGAAGAAGATTTACCGCGGATCAGACATGTAATGTTGCCGATGTTGTCCACCTCAATCACATCCGAAAGCGGACGCATTTCACGCACGATCAGATCGCGAACTTCATTCTCGAAACCCGGGGCGCCAGCGACCTCGCACAGCTGTTTGAAAAGTGTCGTATTCATCAGCAGTCAGCATACGCTCGATTACCGAAAGCGTCAAGGCGAATACGGTCGAAAATGTGTCGTGCGCAATGTCTATTCTTTGAAGCGAACTGATGAAATGAAAAAAATCACGCAAAAGTTAATTTTCTTCTTGAACAATTATTCTCTTTGTGGTACTAGCAAGGAAACCGAATCCCAACCTCGGTTTTTGCATTGCGCGCAATGCAACACAAAAAAAACAACAAGACCATGGCGACAAAGAAAACAACCAAACCGGCTGCAAAGCCGGCTCCTGCTAAAAAGACCGCAGCGCCGAAGAAGGCTGCTTCCAAGAAGGTAGCCACCAAGAAGACTGCTGCTCCCAAGAAAGCCGCAGCGCCGAAGAAGGCTGCTCCCAAGAAAGTAGCCACCAAGAAGCCTGCCGCTCCTAAGAAAGCCGCAGCGCCGAAGAAGGCTGCTCCCAAGAAAGTAGCCACCAAGAAGCCTGCCGCTCCCAAGAAAGCCGCAGCGCCGAAGAAGGCTGCTCCCAAGAAAGTAGCCACCAAGAAGCCTGCCGCTCCCAAGAAAGCCGCAGCGCCGAAGAAGGCTGCTCCCAAGAAGGCCGCAGCTCCCAAGAAGGTTGCCTCCAAGAAAGCAGCCTCGGTAAAAAAAAAGTAAATCATAAGATTGTTCCCGCGAGAGGAGCTGGCGTGGTCTCCAAGACTAAGTCCGCTCCTCTCGGGGAGAACAAAAGAGGTAAGGTTGCACCTGTCAAGAAAGTTGTCCGGGAGACAAAGCCAACCGTTTCTTTCAAAAAAGCGCCAGCCAAGGTTGCATCGGCTGGAAAAGCAACAAAGGAAAGTAAAGTCCCGGTAGTCGATAAAGTCCTTGGTAGGAAAAAAGCGGCTACGTTGAAAGAGGTTGTTTCGAAGAAGGGTTCCATGCCGAAAACCCTAGTAAGAAAGACACCGATTAATCAACCACCGAGGCCAACCACTCGCACACAAAAGGTCCAAGTGGAAAGGACTGCGACACTACCGCCAAAATCACCAGTTAAGCAGTTGGCAGCCGGGAACGGGTTGCCGACAACGTCCACGAAGCACGCGGAAAATACTGCAGCCAACCTGTCAAAAGAAAGTGAGCGTCGCAAAAAGGTGAAGGCCACCATCGCCAAGCTGCGTTCGGAGCCGGATTGGAAACAGTTCCTGGCTGAACAAAAGAAGTTGCTTATCCAGATGCGCGATGAACTGCTGCCAAACATGCAAAATGTTACCCGTGATCACCTGCGCAGCGGGGAGTCTAATGTCTCCTCCTCCTCCGGACAACATATCGGCGATGCTGGAAGCGAAGCTGAGCAGCGAGACATCACTATTCTGCGTTTGGATAAAGACCGTGAGCAGCTCTTTGAAATCGAGGCTGCCTTGGATCGTATCGCCAAAGGAACATATGGAGTATGTGAACTCTCCTTGGAGCCTATACCGCGTAAACGTCTGCAGGCTCGTCCCTTCTGCCGTTTCACGGTGCAATGTCAGGAAGAGTACGAAAAGCGTTATGGAACGTATTCTGCCTTACGCTCTAAAAATTCGGGAGATGTGGGATTTTCTGGACTTCAAAAAGTCATTGAGTCAACAATTTTGCTTGACGAAGATGAGGAATAGTGTAGAATTTGGCTCCGACTCAACAATTCGCAATCATGCCAAGAGATATCATCATCCTCGAATGTACCGAAGCCAAGGCAGAAGGAAAACCTGCCTCGCGCTACGTCACAACGCGTAATAAAAAGAGCCCGCGCACACCAGGACGTTTGGAGAAAGTGAAGTACAATCCCTTTCTGAAGCGCCGTACGCTGCACCGCGAGATGCGCTGAGTCTTCCCGATATTTTCACCTCCAACGAACACCTGTTTCTGATACTATGACGACTGAATTTAAGAGTGTTGAGCGTCGAATCCGCTTCCGCACATGCAATAGGTCCATGCCACACCGCCGCATCGACATCCCGGCAGGCGCCGTGGACATGTGCAACCCTGAATTCCTTTCCAAGTTTACCTCTGAGACCGGGAAGATACTTCCTCGTCGTGTCACGGGAGTCTCCGCTAAGACCCACCGCAAAATCACGCGTGAGATCCGGCGTGCCCGTGCGGTGAACCTGCTGCCCTGATCTTGGTCGTTTTCGTCGGCATTTTCGATTTGTTGTTTTGGGGAGCTTGCAGACATTCATACCCGCAAGCTCCTTCCTTTTTTCCAGCGGACATGCACCCATGAAGGAGTTACGCGACACACAGAATGAACGAGACACGCGTCATATCTCCATTGACCGTGTGGGCGTTCGTGGCATTCGTTTTCCCATAGTTGTGTCAGATAAAGAAAAACGGACTCAATCCACTGTGGCCACAATTGCTCTAATGGTGGATTTGCCGCAGCAGTACAAAGGCACGCACATGAGCCGCTTCATTGAGGCGTTACATGAGCATCGCCATTTTCTGGACGTACATACGGCAGTGCATTTGCCCGAACGTCTGCTTAAGAAGCTCTCTGCGCAACGCGCGCACGTGGAGATTGACTTTCCCTTTTTCCGCATCAAAAAAGCACCAGTAACACACCTGCCGGGAATGATGAACTATGACGTGCGTTTTGAGATAGATGCGGAGCGAGATGGCCCCGGCCAATTTACACTCACCATCCATGTACCGCTCACCACACTGTGTCCATGCTCGAAGGCGATGAGCAAGCATGGCGCGCACAACCAGCGCAGCATCGTCACCTATTCCGTACGCTTTGTCGATGCTCCCGTGTGGATTGAAGATCTCATCGATATGATCGAAGAGTGTGGCAGCAGCCCTGTGTATAGCTTGCTCAAGCGGCCGGATGAGAAATTTGTAACGGATCGTGCTTATGAACATCCGGTGTTTGCCGAAGATTTAGTACGTAATGTGGCCGTGGCCACAGAACGCCACAACGCATTCAGCTGGTACCGCGTGGAAGCAGAGAACTTTGAGTCCATCCACAACCACAACGCCTATGCTATGGTGGAACGTCAGCTTTGTTGAATGAGAGCGTCAGAGTACCCTTCTCTCTGCCCTATGGATATGCCATTTCCTATTCACGAAATTGCTACGCTCACCGATGAGCGGCTGCAGTGCTCACTGCGAAACGAAAAAATCTATCTTACCTACAGGCACACTATTCAGCGCTGTTTCAGATCCAGCGGACTGACTAAGGTGCAGGAATACACCTTTTCAGAGCCGACAGCGCGGCACGCGTACCTGCTTGTCGCAAACGATGGGCAACGCGATGCAGCGATATGTTTGCCGTCCGCTGCAGAGGCCCCCATGATGCTGCGTGCACTGAACACGGCAGAATGCGATGCCTGCGACGCTCTTTTGCCTGAATGCAACATTTACTACGCATCCTTCTTCGCAGACCCGGTGCAGAAGAAACTGTTACTGGTGGGGCCAGTACCAGTACGCCATGCCAACGAATGGTTGACAAACAATGAGCAAAATGCGCAGTTTCTACCACCAGAGATGCACGGGGAAGACACGCAACTTTCACCGCTGCTCGGTGGGGCTGCTCTCTTTAAAATGCAGAATTTACTCATCCCCCACGTACTGACGCACGGCACGCTACCTCGGTTTAGTGTGCGGGGGCTCTTTGAAGATCGTGAACAGGGTTGCGCACGCTTCTACGTTTTACTTGGCGGCACTGCACCGACACACATGATGCTTGTACGTCGCAATGACGACTCACGCAACTTGGAGTTCGTACGTCCCTTTTTCTTTTACGGCGATGCTCCGGACAGCACACTCGCATTTCTGCAAGAGGCTGTAATGGCAGATGCGCCGGAAGCTGGTCTCATTGAGCTGGCAAGCACTGCTGGCACAAATCTGTATGCTGAATGTGTGGAAAGCGTACTCTTCCCCGGTGTCTTGCCCGTGGGCAAGCGCTTGCAATGGACGCTTAGTTTGGTGGCGGAAAGTTGCTGTATCCTGCAACACCATACACCAAATCTTACCAATTCCCTGCGGCAACAGGCAAGCAAAGACTTTCGCCGTGAACACGGTTGCGAGTCACCGAATGATTTTGCGTTCGCCTTGCCGCCCAGCAGCGATCCTCCGGCGCTCTGCCAGGAAACTCTCACCGCCCGGACAACATTCACTGCTCGCGTGCTGAGCTGCACCTCCGAGTGTGTGGACGGCGTGCCGGCACAGCACTGGCGTGTACAACTTCTTCCAAAAGCAGAGAATCTGACACTGCACGTTTTTGCAGGAGCAGAACTCGCATGCTTCCCAGTTGCTGGAGATGTCGTCCGCTTGTGTGGGATCCTGCATTCCTCACCAGACGCTATAATCGCAGAAGCCTCTGAGCCTTCCTCCGCCCCGCCCCCCGAGCCCCAAACGAAACCAGAGCAACTTACGGAAGAGACGGCATGCCGTCTTCTCTGCAATGCTGTGTGCACCCACGAGTGGGATGACTTTATCGCTAACTCATGCGAGGACCTCACCTATACAAGCCACATGAACGGCACGCATCTGAATACTCGCCAAGAGTTCATTCGCTACATGAGCGAACGTCGTCAGCTGTGGCGTCACCAGCGTAGTTTCCAAGGCATGTGCTGGGATACCGGCAACATCATCTATCGCGGGGTCCAGAAACCCTGCTACATGCTCAGTTGCTTTGGGCAAATGGTGGGCGCATCCACCCTTACGCTGCGCAATGGGCGCATTTCTGCCATTGAAACACTGCCTAAGGAAGCTAACGCCTCCTTTTTGCCAGACGAAGAATGCCGTGTCGAACCGCTCATTTTTCACCCGTTCCGTGGACACCTCTGCCCACATCCGGCAGAGCACACGCCGCTGCAACTTTATGCGGCTAATTATCTGCGTGAATGCATGATCAAAAAAACTGGCTACTGCGCACCGAATGCAGAGGAATCAGCCACCAAGCGCGATTGCGCACGCTGGATAAAACTCACCCGCGATGAGCCAACCTGCTGCGATATGGCCTTTTCTTACCGCGGACGTGTTTATGCTGTATGCACCGCAGAAGTGACAAAACATCCGGATCATGGAGGATCCGTTGCGGAAGAGGTGGAAGCTCTAGCAGATCATGAGCGTCTGCTTTCGCTGGCTGAGCAATATGGGCTCATCCCATGCTTTTTCCCAGCCGAGCGTCAATATTCCCCGCAGCCCGAACAAACTTGGAATTTATGGGACATGCGCAATATGCAACCGCTGTTCCCGGATGAAACAGCGGCCACTGACGCCATTCCTCCGCCTTCTGCATGGGAAATATTGCTGGGAGCTCTTGCAGAGCTGCAAGTTCGTGTGCGCCAAGCCGGAGGTACGGTCATCGCATACCATGATACGCCGCAGCTTTTCCCCCATTTCTGGTATCGTGATGCCCACGGCAAACTCTGTTGGGTAATTCTGCGCTGCACGGCAGATCCCGCAAAACAGGATAGTTCCCTGGCCGAAACAGAGCTACTGCCCCAGCGACTTGCCCAAGGGACAAACGGTTATCTTGCAACAGCAACGGCGTATGGCAATGCAGAATGCAGCAAGCCTGCGCGGCGAGGAGAACCAATGTACATAAAACTTAGCACGCTAATGCCGCTGAGTTGCTGATGTTACTCGTTTACTTTGCAATTTCTCCACGCCGGATCAAATCCTCATGCAGTGCATCTAAAATCTTCTGTTCAGGGCGAAAATTAGCATCATGATGCGAGGATCGGATGAGTGGACCGCTCGCCACGTGCTCAAAACCTCGGATCAGCGCTATTTCTCTCAGTTCAGCAAACTCCTCCGGTCCCACATATCGAATCACGGGCAAGTGCCGCACACTGGGCCGTAGATACTGTCCCATCGTAAGCACGCGCACGCCATGCTCCAACAGGTCATCCATCGTGCGCACTATTTCATCCCTGCTTTCTCCCAAGCCAAGCATCATACCGCTTTTGGTTACCACCATGCCTGGCGCCAGTCGCCCCGCACACTCCAGCATGTGCAGCGAACGTCGATACTGCGCACGGAAGCGCACCCAAGGAGTGAGCCTCTCTACCGTCTCTACATTGTGGTTGAAAATGTGTGGTCGTGCCTCCATCACCTGCTCCAGGGCCTTTTCATTTCCGTTGAAATCCGATACCAGAACCTCAATAATCGTTGCTGGACTCGCAGCGCGGATGGCCCGTATTGTCTCTGCTATGTGTCCTGCTGCCCCATCTTTCAAGTCATCGCGTGTCACCATAGTCACCACTGTGTGCCCCAATTTCATGCTTGCCACGGCCTCCGCCACCTTGCGCGGCTCATCCGCATCCAGCGGCGCGGGCTTTGCCGTGCGTGTGGCGCAAAACCCGCAAGCGCGCGTGCACACCTCACCACATACCATAAAGGTGGCCGTACCGTGGCTCCAACACTCCCCGCGATTAGGACAGAGAGCCTGCTCGCACACCGTCACAAGGCCCTGTCCCTGTACCAGCTGCTGTATGCGGTTAAAAACACGTCCCTTTGGCAAGCGCACCTTGAGCCATTCCGGTTTATGCTCGGCCTGTTCTTTCATAACTCCGAAAGTTATGCACCATATCATTCTCGTATGCAAGAGAAAATCTATATTTCTTTGTCTGCTGACGGAGAATCATAAGCCTCTCCAACAGATGGGACATTCTCGGTTACATCCAAACATTTAGCGAGTTAGATTGCCGGAAAACAAGCTCTGTGAGAAATTATACCCGTCAGGAGTCCATCATACTCCGGCGCCACAAAACCCATAAAACGAAAACAGGATATGACCCAGAGAAACATCACCCGCTACACGTACGAGACCACATCCTTCCAAGGTTGGAGACTCAGTATTTGCCGCAAGTGGAATCAATTTACCAAATACTTCTCCGACCGTCAGTACGGCAGCGAAGAAGCTGCTTTCCAGGCAGCGATCGAAATGCGCGACCGAATTTTTGATGCACTCAAAAAGACCCCCGATGATCCTCGTGCCGTCTTTGAGCAATTTAAAAACGGCACCACTGAAAACGCGGTTTCAAAATAAGGTCGGCATTCATTGATGCCATTTACTCGCAGTTTTTGCACCTGCGGGCATTTGCCACAAAAAACCGTGTGCCTCGGCACACGGTTTTTTCACATAAATGGTTGGACGAAGGATGCGGCTTATTGTACAATACGGCTGGTGATATGGAATGTCAAAGAATTTGATGATTGCGAATCCACTTTTGATGAAGCACGCTGCCTGCCTGCATGGTACGTGGTGTGCGCCCGGCGCCAGACAAAGGGGAGAGGCCGCTTCAATCGCCCGTGGTATGCGGAGGAAGGAGGTCTATGGGCCACCTACAATCTGCCGCTCCCGGCAAGGGACAAGCCGCGCGAGTGGGGACTGCTCCCCCTTGTGGCCGGTATGGCTCTCGTGAAAACTCTGGAAGATTTTTGCATCCCCGGGCTCCGGCTGCGCTGGCCGAATGATGCATTGGTGGGCAAGTCCAAGTTAGCCGGCATCTTAGTGGAGCGTTCTCACCCGGATATAGCTGCTGTTGGCGTGGGTATCAATGTGAGCAACTGTGTGGCTCAGTTAGCAGGTAGAGTGCAGGACCCACCAACGCGCTTGGCGGATGTCGTGACGCCATGCCCCTCGGTCACCCACCTGCGCAATATGCTGGGCGACGCATTGGCAGACACTTTCGATCATTTTTTACATGAGGGCTCAGGGACGCTGATGCACGCACTTGCCAGCGCATGGGGAGAGCCAAGACCTGTGGTTGTAATTACTGATACAGAGCGCTACTGTGGCCATTTTACAGGGATAGACATGACTGGATCTCCCGTTTTGCGCAAAGCCGACGGGACTCTCTTTACCGTGTGTGGCGCCTCCATTCTTCGTCTCAAAGAGCTTATTTGATGAATAATCCATGACAAAGCAATCCACAGCACGTGAAATGGCACGATGGGTATGGCTCATGGTCCTCTTTCTGTCATTAGGCAGCTGCCGCAACAGCTCAAAAAAAAATCCGGCCTTGCAACATACTAACGCTGCCCCCACACCGCAGCAATGCGCCGAATGCCACCCTCGCGAATATGCCGACTGGGCCGGAAGTGACCACGCATGGGCTGCCCGTCTCCCTGCACCGCAACACGATGCAATGGCTTTTCACGCACAAAGTTTACACGCCCACGGGAAACAGTTTGTCTTCCGTAGCGATGAACTTGGGCATTATTTGGTGCAGACATCGTGGGACACACCCGCTCTGCCGGTCATGGGGGCGGTTGGACGCGATCCGCTCGTGCAATATTTAGTACCGGGCAAACGCGGTGCCCTGCAGGTACTAAGTACTGCTTGGGATCCACAGCGCAGGGAATGGTTCGATGTGTTTGCTGATGATGCACGTCTGCGAGAGGAAGGGAATGCCTTGCGACAATCTGGCGATTGGGGACACTACACGGGCCGTGGGATGACATGGAACTCCCAATGCGCCTCCTGCCACATGACCGGCTACCGCAAGCGGTATAATCGTTCGGACGACAGTTACCACTCCACCTACGAACAGATGGGCATTACCTGTATTGCATGCCATCCCGCCGCTGCTCCGGATCCTATAGATGGCTGTACTGCGGATCGCCGCACACGTACGCTCACCCGCCAGCAAGCCGGAGCCGTGTGCGCTACCTGTCACGCTCGAGCTGAGACTTTCGATGACTCGTTCCGTCCCGGGGAAAAATTTGAAGATCATTATCGACTCGAACTCCCTGTGGCTCCCGGAGCTTTCCACGCTAACGGCATGCAGCGTGATGAGGTGTTCACTGAGACGGGATTTCGACTCAGCCGCATGGGCGCAACCGGAGTCACCTGCATGGATTGCCACGATCCACACACTGGCGAAACCATTCTTCCGTGGGAGGACAACTCCCTGTGCCTGCGCTGCCACGCTGTTGAAAAAGTGGTAAACGGCAAAAAGGCCCCCTTCTCCGCAGGGGCACCGGAAGGCACGTGTGACCGTCTCTCTATCGGTGGGCGCTGCGTAGAATGCCACATGCCCGAATCAACCTATATGGCTCGGGATCCGCGCCGCGACCACTCATTGAATATACCTGACCCCGAGCTTAGTTGTGAAATCGGCACTCCAAATGCCTGCACGATGTGCCATCGCGACAAAAATGATAGATGGGCCGCAAATGTGCTCACTCGCGCAATACCGCACCAAATCACCGAACAGCGTCGCCCGCGCGCACGCGCCATACACGCGGCCCTGCTCGGGCGAGCAAAAGAAGCAGATCTGTTGGCCGCTTTGGAAAAAGAGGATATACCGGCATGGCGCGCTACCCTGCTGGAGCACCTGTCACGCTGTCCTCTTTCCCAAGCTATACAGCAAGCCGCGCAAATCGCCGCAAATGATGCCAATGCGCTGGTGCGCGCGGCGGCGGCTGGCATACCAGGGACTCATGTGCCACCTCTGCTGCATGATCCTGTGCGCGCCGTGCGCCACTCCGCTGCCTGGTGTATGCTGCAAGGCATGTATCAATCTCTCAGCGGATCGTCCGCCCTGAACGAACTGCAAAATGCCGCCGAATTCCGCGCCGACCAACCCGCTGGCGCCATGCTGCTCGCCACACTTGCACAAGCAGCAGGGAATATCAACGAGGCTGAGACACAATATCGCCGTGCGATTGAGCTGGATCCCTCCTCCCCCGTGCCCTACATGGATTACGCTCTGCTGCTGGCTCGGCAGGATCGTATGCAGGATGCCCTGAAACAGCTGCTCACCTGCACCAAAATTGCGCCACATAATGCCGAGGCTCAGTACCGACTGGCTCTTGCTCTCGCCGAACTGGGGCTCTACCCGGCCGCAGTTACTGCCCTTGATCGCGCGTTGCAAGCAGACCCGCAGCACGCCGCCGCGCGAGCGGCGCGCACAGAACTCCTTCCCTTCCTCTCACCTAAGTCGTAAACATGCCACCTCTTTCTTCCACATCAACCATCGCCATTGTTCTCGTTGTCATTTTGGCAGCCATCATCGTTTTTTCTTTACTCAAGGGCGTCATCAAAATGCTGCTCATGGCCATCGCTGCAATTGGTGCAATAGTCTGCTGGATCTTCATTCAGAAAAACGGGTTTACGCTCATCTCAATGTGTACAAATTCCCCGCAACATTGGATGGTGCAGGCCCTTGCTTGGTTGGCTGCTATCTTTGTCTTCGCCGTGTTTTTCCACGGTATGAGTTGGTTCTCACAGCTCTTTTCATGGCGGCGTAACGGAGCTTCTGCCGGTGGTATACTTACCACCATTCTCATGTGCGTGCTGATGCTTTGGCTTGCCATGCTGGGTATCTCCTATTACGGCGATATCTCGCTTATCAATTTCTATCACAATCGCGCATCCTCCTCTCTCGGCTCCGTCCCTCCCCTTCCATGGGCCGCGCGCTTGCGGCAAGCTCTCAATCACTCCCCTGCTACCTCATGGATTTTGCGTTTCAATCCCATGGATGACCCTGCGCAGACCAAGCTCGCCTGTCTGGTAGCTTATGGCTGTTCGCTATCCGATGAGCAAATGGAGCTGTTCTATCGCACCTGCTTAGAACATTCCGGGATCCCGCATCCATCGCGTTTTTTAGATTTGTTTCGGGATCAAGGGCTGCGTACCCTCGTATACGAAAAACGCTTTGTGAATCTGCTGGAAAACTCGCATCTCAAAACTTTCCTCCAATTTCAAAATACACAGAAATTTGTGGAAAAATTGCAGCTCAATTAATATTCCGGCCAATCAAAAATTTGCCGTTCGTTACTTGCTTTCTCCTTGCGAAATGGAATGACATCATGCTAGAATGAGAGACGATCCACTTGTTTATAGACACTGCTTGCTGACACAATGAGAGCCGCGCTCCGAAAACTCTTTCTGATATTGTCGCTGATAGTAGCGCAAACAGGAAATCTGTATGCCGTCCCCGACAAGTGGAATGTGTATTGCGTACATGGGGTGGATTATGTGTGTCTGGATGATGTGTGGCGCTTCTACGGCTTCTCCAAACGAGAAGGCCGTTCCGACCGCATTTCCTACGGAGCCGGAGACCGCACCGTCTCCCTTCGTCCCTCCAAACAAGACTTCTACGTCAATGATTATCGCTACATCCTTTCCTATCCCGTCATTTCTGAAAATGGGATGCTGCTCATCTCCTCCATTGACATGAGTAAACTGGTGGATCCAGTGCTGCGACCACGTCTCACCAAGACAGGGAAAATCACCACAGTGGTGCTGGATCCCGGACACGGCGGGCATGACGCCGGAGCTGTGAGCCGCTACGCACGCGAAAAGGACTGCAACCTGGCGCTTGGTCTGAAAGTGCGCCGCAAACTGGAAGCTGCTGGATTCAAAGTGGTGATGACGCGAGATAAAGATTTTTTTCTGACACTGGGAGAACGTGTTGCCATAGCCAATCGTACACCAGACTGTATTTTTGTGAGCCTGCACCACAACTCCGGCAACAGTTCGGCCTCTGGAATTGAAACCTTCACCTTAGCCCCGCACGGCACCACATCGCCCTTTGCGCGTACCCGCCGTACAGAGGATCTGGCCGGGAATAATCAAGATAGCGAGAATATCGCCTTGGCCACTGCAGTGCACAGCCACTCCATCAAGAAAACTGGCGCCATTGACCGCGGCATCCAGCGCGCGCGTTTCTCGGTCCTCTGTACCATCAAACGCCCTGCCATCCTCTTTGAAGGCGGCTTTGTCACTAACCCGCAAGAAGGCTCCAAAATAAGCTCTGCTCACTACCAGGATATGCTTGCTCAGTGCATCTGTGATGGCATCGTGCGCTACGCCTACAACACGCGTACCCGCCCCAGTCCCTACCGTCGAAGTGGAGCAAGTTCGGTGCGTGCAGGTTCTCTACGCTCTGGCTATGTACCCCGCAGGCGCGGCACTTCATCACGCTAATTGCCCCATGTTTGCTCCTCTACGTCACCTCTCCCACATGAGTTGCTGTGTACTAGTTATGCTGGCGACCGGGGTGGAGTTGGTTGAAGCAGATCCTCCCGCTTGGTCTCCTGCGGAAAGTCCCCCACGCATCTTCTACCAAACTGTTGAAGAATTGCGCAGCTTTTACAAGCTGGCAGATGCTCCCCGAGCAGCACGAAAGGGAGCCTACGCCATGGTACACGAAGATGCAACCGTGGAGCTGGGTCCCGGGGTACGCGAACTAAGAATCAACGGCGTGAATATTACCTTGGGACGACCGCTTATGCGTGACTCGGCTGGCAAGCTTCTTATTTCACGCGATGATTGGGTGTACTGGATCGACCCTATTCTGCGCCCGACCTATATCGCCAATCGGACGAAACTTGACACGGTCGTGATAGATGCCTCACATGGCGGGCACGACACCGGAACTATCTGTGCTGCAAGTCGGGAATCACAAGTGGTGCTGCAGGTGGCTCAAGCCTTGCAAAAGGAGTTGGAAACGGCGGGGCTTCGCTGCCTTCTCACCCGTACCGGTGACTATTTCCTTTCTGATCGCCAACGGGTAGAGCTGGCAAATGCTGTACCTGGCGCCATCTTTGTGAGCCTGCACCTCAACAGCTCCAACGCAGATGTGTCTGGACCTTCCGTTTACACGATCACTCCCTTTCCCGTTGATGCAGCGTCACCCCGACCCAGCAGCGCCTTTTGTTGTAAGAGCTCTGCGCTGGCCTATGCGTTGCAATACACACTAAGCTCGGAAACACACCTGCCGGGCAATGGCTGCCGTCACGCACAATACAGTTTACTGAGTTCGCTCACGATGCCGGCTGTTTCTGTTGAGCTGGGATATGCTAGTAACCCCAAAGAAGCCGCCGCACTAACAAGCCCCGACTATCAGACGAGGCTTGCTGCAGCGCTTGCACGCGGCATCCTGAATTATAGCCGAGCTGCTGCACCTGAGGCGAAAATTCCCGTGGCGACAGCACCGCCCCAAAAAGTAAAATCTCAGCCACGCAAGGAACCAGTAAAATCCTCCGCAGACAGGCAAAAAAAACGTGACAAGGACCGATCCGGGCGGAAGAATCGCCCGCGCAGGTAATTCTCCCCGCTCAAGCACGACGTAGCAGGTCTAACTTCACTGGATTGAGCTGCTCCCATGGCAGTTCCGGTTTCGTGAAATGCCCATAATTGGTGGACAAGCGGAAAATAGGACGACGCAATCCCAGCTCAGCCTCCATATCTGCCGGCTTAAAGGAAAACGCACCTCGCACACGCCGGATAATTTCATCCTCCCTCATACAGGCGGTGCCAAAAGTATCTACGTCTATCATGATGGAAACGGGGTCGGCTTTGCCAATGGCATAAGCAACTTGAAGCTCGCAACGCCGCGCCAGTCCTGCCGCCACCACATGTTTGGCAACCCAGCGGCACATGTACGCACCGGAGCGATCCACCTTGCTGCAATCCTTGCCGGAAAATGCGCCGCCACCGTGACGTCCCATGCCACCATAGGTATCGACGATGATCTTTCGACCGGTGAGCCCAGAATCGCCATGCGGCCCGCCAATGACAAAACGTCCCGTGGGATTGATAAAGTACTCCGTATCCTCCCTCAGAAGCTCAGCGGGAAGCACTCGTCTCACCAGTTCGGTGCAGTAATCGCGAATCTCCCTCAAACTCACATTGTCGGTGTGCTGGGTACTCAGCACCACATTCATGATGCGTTCCGGCTGACCATCTTTACCGTACACCACAGCAACCTGACTCTTGCTATCCGGGCGAAGCCAACTGACCTCCCCTGCGTGACGCGCGAGTGCGAGCGCACGCATGATGCGATGAGCATACATCACAGGAGCGGGCATCATCTCCGGTGTTTCATCTGTTGCATAGCCGAACATAATACCTTGGTCACCGGCTCCCTGTTCGCTGCCTTCCTTGCCATCAGCGGCGCGAGCATCCACTCCCTGCGCAATATCTGGACTCTGAGCGGAAAGGAAATTCAGCACCTGTACGCCGTCTGCGAAAAACACCTCGTCATCCTCTGCCGTGCGGTAGCCAATTTGCCGAATCGTGTCGCGCACGACTCTCTCATGCTCAATTTGGGCTCGCGTAGTGATTTCACCAGCCAGCACCACATGGTTGTCCTTCACCAGCGTTTCACACGCCACTCGGCTGTCAGGGTCCTGCTCCAGACATGCATCCAAAATCGAGTCAGAAATCAAATCCGCCACTTTATCAGGATGCCCTTCACCCACAGATTCCGATGTAAACAGATGCGGTATGTTCATAATGAGTCAAGTTCGTTAATTAGTGTAAAAAGTCCCAATCCGCTTGGCACCTTATCAGGATCCTTGCGAATACTTGCCATAGCAGCAGATATCACCAGCGCTGCCTTGTTCGTGTGCTCAGGAGTCGTGCGCAACATGTGGTAAAACATATCCCACCACAGAGTGATTTCATTGCGAATCATCTGCGCCTGAATCATGTAATTCCTCACCCCTGCTCCGTACAAGGCGCTTTCTTCGTGCTCTGTCAGATTACACGTTTCGTCCTCTGTGTAAAAGCCGGTGCGTTCCATCAAGCGATGCATATCCTCAGATATCGTGTAGTCATACGGGTTGCGACGCAACTGCACAGCAAGCATCAATAGGTCACGTCGGGTAGGATAACGGCGTGGTGTTGGATCATTGAGTACAGCGATATAGCGCTCGGGATATTCCAAACGAGTGATAATCTGCTTCCGCACGGCATCGTGCGGATGGAGCATGATCTGTTGATAGAGCTCGGTAAGCTTGGCATAGTATTCCGGCGTTCGTTTTTGACTTGTGACGACATGCCGGTTCAAATGACAGAAGATGTTCAGCATGGAGTAGCGACTCCGCAAGTGTTTGGCCAGCGTGTCATCGGCCACGCACACCGCATTTTTCCCGGTGGGATTATTGCTCTTCTTGAGCAATTCCTGAATGAGCCAATGGGCAAAAGTATCTTCCAAACTCTCCTCAGGTACTCGCGGATTGTCAAACAGCAGGACCACTCCCACTTTCTCCTGCGCGTAGCTCGCCAATATATTAACGCACGCCTGCGGTGTCATTGGCGCACGCGCACCAATCATATCCAGTGACCATGCACACGGCGGCGCCCCAACCACCCGCGCCACTCGACGCGGTGCAAAATAGGTAGATAAATAACTGAGCAGCGCCAGTAAATGAACATCAAACCGAAAAGCCCCACCGACCATCCAGCTCGCCCGTGGCAAGTGGTGCTTCAAAAAAAAGTCGAGCGACACAGGAACTTTGGCATCGGTATCACTCATGAGGGGATGGGAGTACGTAGTGATTCCAAAAATCGCTGACAAATGGCGTGCATGCGGTTCTCGTTGGCCGAATCATTACGCCATGTGAGTCGCATCAGGTCAAATAGGATAGAGGCCGCATTGGAGTGTCCTCGTCCTTGCAGCTTAAAGTGGCGAAACCCCATATCGTAAAGTCTCCGTATCTCCGGAGTATTGAGCGCCAAGACGCCATAGCGCTCTGTAGTCAGCATTTTTTCTAACTCTCGGCAGCCATTGACCGCCTGTCGCTTGTCGAACTCTCGTCCATCGTAGCCCAGAAAGTTGAGTGCATTCTCGGAGAGAGAGCGATAGTGAAAACCACGCAGAGGACAGTCTCTTATACAATATTCGTTTATTAACAATATATAACGGTTTTTTTGCTCCAACGACTCCAGCAAGTCATAGTTGAGAACATCATCCGGATGCACCATGATGTCATCGTACTTATCGGCTAATTCTCGGTATATCTCCGGCTTCCCTCTTCCGTTCTTTTGAACAATGTTGAGAATGCTCGAGATGCAACGCAACTTCGGGAATTGATCCCTCAGATATGCGAGCAGAAGATCAGAACCGATGATGACGCCATTGCGTTGCGTAGGATTGTGACGCGAGAAAAAAGAGCAAAGGGCATTGCACAACGCATCGCTGAGATGCTCCTCCTTGAGCAATATGTTGGAGAAGGTGAGGCACACGGCTACACGGCGCTTCTCGTACTCCAGTCCTGCTGCTCGCAATTCTTCAGCCTCCCGTAAGAGTTGTTTCAAGACTCGTCCGCTATTCCATGTGCACAGAGGCGCGCCATGCACCATGTGAAAGGGTTCATACCCCAGTTTTTCTTTGCAAAAATCAAAAAAAACCAGCAACTCACGGTCGTTCACAAACGCCCCCGAGACGTCCCAATCCACCTCCGGCCAGAGAGGATTCACGTATGCTGTCTTTGCTGCCATCTGAATCGGTTCCGTCTAGCGAGTCACTTCATCTGCAACGAATCGCTTATACCCTACTTCTCAGGCCAGCCCACAGTTTGGTGAGCTATCACTCTCTCCTCTCCCGTGAGTCCGAGCTTAGCGGTCAACGCCTCCGCATCTATCAATCCACGAATCACGGTACCAAGGCCCTTGGAAGCGGCATACAGATACACATTCTGATAAGCTGAACCTACATGACAACGTCCCCACTGGTCATCTTTGGCAACGTAAAGCAAATGAACCGGAGCATCTTTTACAAACTCTTGAGAGGCAGTAAGCGGTATTAAATCCTCATTGTTCACCTTTTCCAAGCAATTCTTGGGACCATTGTAGAACCACGTTCCTGTTGGGGTAAGCAGAAAGAGCTTCATATTCTGCTGATTTCTGGCCGTGGGGATCGTGCGTTTCCCGTGTGTATTCACTCCCCACGCTGCCCAGAGCACCTCGCTGAGCGTTTGATCATCCACCGGTCGGTCGGCATCGTAGAGGCGCCCTGAAGCACGAGTGTTGATCGCATCCATCACAGGCATGCCGCCTGTCATAATCGGTTTGGGGAGCGCCTTTACCTCACCTCCCCATACACCACCGCAAGCCACCGCCGCGCAGGTCATGATCGTGAATTTCTGAATCGCATTCATGCCCGTGAGTGTACCACGCCGCGACTCGTTATGTCAAGCAAGCTTGACAAAGCAGCCCCGCATGAGTAGGATACGCACATGCAACTCAATCAGGATGTACTCGACAAGAAAGGTCTGCAAATTCCGCAGGCTCCGGCACCGGTGGGCTCCTACGTGCAATGTGTGCGCACCGGCAATTTGCTGCATCTCTCCGGTGGCATCTCGGTGAATGGAGACTCCGCCTTCTACGGCAAACTTGGTCGCGATCTCTCCGTGGAGCAAGGTCAACAAGCCGCCGTTGTCTCTATCCTGAATCGACTTGGCGTCATCAAAGCTGAGCTTGGCGGCTTCGCCCCCCTACGACGCATCGTCGCGGTGAATGGTTTTGTGAATTGTACCCCCGACTTCACCGAGCAGGCGAAGGTGCTTAACGGCGCTTCAGATTTGCTTGTGGAACTATTCGGACCGGAAGCAGCCCACTCACGCTCTGCTGTGGGCGTGGTAAGCCTGCCTCTCGGCGTAGCTGTTGAAATTAACATGATTGTCGAGTTCGACCCGACGCAACTCTGACCACTCTTATGGCAACGGTCATCCTTGGTATCTGTGGCTCAATCGCCGCTTACAAGGCAGCGGACGTGGCTTCGCGGCTCACAAGAAGCGGGCATGAAGTCCGCTGCGTGTGCACGCCGACAGCTCTGCGTTTTGTCACGCCGCTCACGCTCATGACTCTCTCACGCCACCCTGTCGTTTCCTCTTTCGATGAGGAGACGACCGACTGGGTTCCCGCCCATATTGCACTATCTCAGAAGGCGGATGTATTTGCCGTGGCACCGGCCAGCGCGCACTCAATCGCCTGCTTTGCACAAGGCCTCGCACCCAATGTGCTCACTTCTCTCTACTTGGTCAACCGCGCCCCGGTACTCATCTTTCCCGCTATGAATACGCTGATGTGGGAACACCCCGCAACGCAACAAAATGTACAAACACTGCTCAAACGGGGTGACCGTATAATCGGTCCGGCAGAAGACGGTGAGCTTGCGTGCGGGACCTGCGGGAAAGGGAGGCTCGTGGATGTGGACACTATTGTGTCGCACATCCTGCAAGTCCTCTGAGGGTCGTTGTACGGATGCAGCTCTCTCTGACAAGCTGCCCCCACCTCCTTCTTCAACAGAGCCTTCCTGTCTCTTTTATCATTTTATTTTAACTTTTTACGCATTTCGGACGGCGTTCGAAAATTTTTGAGGGTGACGCAAGAGGGTCTTGCGTTTTCATGGAACTATGGTAGTCTGGAGCTCGACATGGCAAACACGACATTATCCCCTGATTTGGTGAGGCTCACTGTGGCACTTGCAGACGCCTTTTCCCAAAGCCAAGCTGTGGTATCGGCTCGTGCAAACATTGGCTTATTCTATCAGGATGCGGCAGCTACAGAGCTCTTTCGCAAGGTAAGCGAGTACGGGGCGCAACTTCAGGAGAAGAGAGCAGCCGGCATGCCACCGGGGGAGGAGGAACTGACGAAGTTCGACCAACTGCGTAGTGATGTTGTGAACAACAAACGCTGTAAGGGCTTTTTGGAAGCACGTGAACAGTTGGATCTGATGCTCGCTACAGTTAATCAATACCTTTGCATGGCAATCGACAAAGGGCGTTCCCCTACCGACGAAGAGGTCGCAGAAACCATGACTCGCCAAGTGAGCGGATGCAGTTGCGGTGGACATTGCAAGGATGAGGAATGCGATGGCCAGTGCGATGGCAGTTGCAGCAAAGGGCATGGTTGTCATTGCGGCAAGCACAACTAATGCCGCTCGGCATTGCATGATACGCTCCTGTTTCCGGTCATGCCCCGTTTTCTGCACACGCATTTATTCTTTTACACGGTGGTGACTACACTGTGCGTAGGGGTTGGTGTTGCATGGATGTGTGATTCTGAATGGCGTTTCTGCCCTGCGAAGCCTGTGGTGTACGGCGGGTTGGTTGCTGTTTTTCTCCTCGTGGTGGGGCTGTTCCTGACGCGCGCACGCGGCTGCAGTGTGCTACCCCGGACGCATATATTGTGGCGCATTCTGGTGTATGCGCTTCTCTGCGATGTTCTCTGCAATCTGTATATCTTCAACGACCTGATGCATGCGCCTTTCTCGCTGCTTCTCACAGCCGCTTCCATCTGCATGCTTTGGGCCATTTTGGGACGTCTGAGCGTGATTGTCTGCTGTCCTTTTTTTATCCTTCAGCTTGCACAAATTGCCGGTAATCGCCAATATGGCACCCGAATCAACTCGCTTGTCATTGCTGAAACTCTCGAAGCCTCCGAAGAAGAGGTACTCGGCTATCTATCGTCTGGCAATATGCTCATCGCGGCTGCTTCGATAGCGGGAGGCATAGCACTCAGCTGGGCGCTGATACGCATCCTTCGTCCGCACCACAACCGCCTTCAGCTAGTAAATGCAGGGCTTCTTTTTGCACTGATCGCCGGCATCTTTAGCCTGACGATTCCACCCGTACGCCGTAACGCCAATTATTATTGGCCCGTATACGAGGCATACACCCTTGTTCATGCGTGGATGGAGGCTCTCTTCCACAATTATGCGACTATCAAACAGGTGCAGTCCCTCCCCTCCCCGACTGAACAACCTTCCTCTCTACATACGTTGCATGGAGGCGAGGGTGTTGTGCTTATCGTGCATATCGGAGAGAGTGTGCGTGCCGACCGCATGGGCATCAACGGCTATTCGCGTAATACAACGCCATTTCTGAGCTCTTGCACGCGTCTCATCAACTTCCCGAACTGCATTTCGGCCGCCTGTGATACCTGCCAGGCCCAAATCGCCATCCTAACTGATGCTCGACGTGATATTTACTCGAAAGATCCCGCCATGCAGCCGCACACAGGCTCCGTGCTTGACCTCTTCGCTGCGCACGGTTTTCGCGTCTGCTCGTTCTTTGGAAAACGAAATGCAGCCCATCTCAAATACGACATGGTAGTGCGCATTCTCACTCGTTGTGCTGTTGAAAGACACAACGCCCCAGGCTCTCCTTGGACAGCCATCCCGCTTATGGCCGAATCTCTACGCAATCAACCGGTCGGACAAAATACGCTCTTTTTCATCAACAACGAAGGCAGCCACACGCCCTTCTTCCACTACGACCACCAATCCGCTCCCTTCCTGCCCACTGGTTCCTCTTTCGAAAACCCTGCTGCCCATGCCGAAAGCATCAATAATGCTTACGACAACACCGTGTGCTACACGGATGAATTTGTGCGCCGTGTCACTCGCGTCCTTCAAGGACGCCCATGGCTCTACCTTTACATTAGCGACCACGGCGAATACCTCGGACACGATGGTATCTGGGGACGCGCTGCCCTCGGTGAAAGCGGACGTGATTACCATAGCACCACCGGGTGTCGTGTCGGCATGTTCCTTCTCTACTCTCCTGAGTTTGAAACACTTCATCCCCACTTTGCCGAGGCGCTGCGCACTCTCCGATCTCACACCTCCATGCCTGTCGCTCAAGAGCACATTTTTCACACGATATTAGGGATTTTCGATTTACAAACTCCATGGTATACCTCCGCTCTGGATCTCTCTTCCCCCGCCGCTCAACCTTATTCTGGACCGCAACCCCCGTTTTCTCATTAGCAGCAATTTCGCAAGCTTTTCATTCCACCCTCATTTTTTGGGCTTGATAATCGGGGGTGATATGCGATAATGAGCGAACACGCTTATGGAGGACGAATCGGCGCGATACCTCAAAGAGCCTACCCCCAAAGAGTGGAGGAGTTTTTGGACGCTTGTAGCTGTCCAAGCGCAAAATGCGTTCAATGAAAAAGCGGTGCAGTTTCTTCTGATTCCGCTGGGTGTATGGTTGTGGGGTGCGGACGGCAGTATGCTTGAGTATGGTTTGGGCGCTATCTATGTGCTTCCTTATATCCTTTTTTCTCCTCTTGTCGGTTGGTTGGCAGATTGTTTTTGCAAAACGCGCATTATTCAGGTCATGAGCGTTGTGCAGCTTTTTGTCATGAGCTGCATGCTCTTCTGCTTTTACCAGCATGATATGTATGCGGCTATTCTCTGGTTCTCCATCTTCGCTATTCAAGCAACCATTCTCAGCCCCGCAAAGAAAGGCATTGTGAAGGACCTGCTTGGTTCACGCTACTTGAGCTACGGTTCCGGGATCATCGAAGTAAGCATGGTGTTTGTCCTGCTTCTCGCTCAAATTGGTGTATTTTTCCTTTTTAGCTGCTTGTTGGATTACTTCACGCAAGTCCAAGGTCCCATGGCTGAGGAAGAAGCTGGCTGGAGCGCCGTAAAACTACCTACCTGGATCTTTATCTCCTTAGCCATTCTGGTCGCCATCGCATCTCTTATTCTTCCTCGCTACCCCGCCAGGCAAACCCGCCGCTTCAGCATGAGCCTCTTTTATGAGCATTTTGTGCAGATGAAATACCTGTGGCGTGACCGTCAGCTGCGACTCAGTGAAATCGGCATCAGCTACTTCTGGTGTCTTGCAGGTTCTCTCTTCCTCATCCTTATCCAGATTGCCAAGGGCATGCAAATCCGCCACCCGGATGTTGACTTCAGCTTGCAGTGCGGTATCCTGATGGCTTGGCTTGGCGGTGGCGTCGTTGTCGGCGGAAGTGTAGCTTCTCATCTATGCAAGGGTAAAAACGAACTCGGACTTATTCCGTTTGGCGCCATTGGCGTCACTGTCTGCACTCTCATGCTCTCCTTGCTGGATGTTGAGACCACTGGAAGTCACATTTTTCTCGCCCTCACCGGCGCCTTTGGGGCGGCTTATCTGGTGCCGCTCAATGCTTTTTTACAGGATAATTGCGATCCCGCCAACCGCGGCAACATAATTGCCGCCGGCAATCTCTTCGATAACTTGATGGGCTTGGTAGCCGTGGGTCTCATGTGGGTTATGCACGCGTACGGAGCGCGCCCACAAGGGCAGTATTTTGTACTTTTCCTGTTCAGCGCCTTCATCATGGTTACCTCCCTCCGTCTCATCCCCCAGGAGTTTATCCGCATGATTGGCATATGGCTCATGAACCTCCTATATCGCCCGCGCATTCTCCACCCGGAACGTTTTCCGGAACGCGGCGGCGCGCTCATCGTTTGTAACCATGTCACTTACGCCGATGCTCTCTTCCTCACGATGGTCTGCCCGCGTCCAATGCGTTTCATTGTTGCCGAGGAGTTCATGGTGTCACGCATACTCGGTTGGGTGCTTGAGATTTTTAATTCCTTGCCTATCTCCACTAAAAACCCGCGCGATGCTATCCGCAGCGCCGCGCACGGTATTGCCAATGGTGACCTCATCTGTATTTTCCCGGAAGGGCAGCTCACACGTACAGGTTGCCTTACCCCCATTCGTCGTGGGATGGAAGCTATCGCCCGCCGCGCAAAGGCTCCCGTTATCCCTGTCTATATGGATGGTTTATGGGGCAGCATTTTCTCTTACTATCGCAGTCGTTTTTTCACCAAGCTCCCTCGCTGTATTCCCTACCCTTTCACAGTCGCTGTGGGCGAACCCATCCATGCCCGCCGCGCCGATAGCCAACAAGTCCTCGGTACTTTTCGCGAACTCTCAGTAGAATGCATCAGTTCCGAATTGTCCGATGGACGGGACTCTCTCATCCACTTGCTGGAGTCCATTGGCAACCAGCCCTTCGTACACTTTGTCGGCTCCTCGCTCACTGGCATCCAAATCGCAGGAGCCGTGATCAACCACCGTGCACCGGACGACAGCCCGAGACCTATCGTTGACTGGCTAAACATCCTCATCGACTTGGCTGCAGATGCCAATACCTTTCGCCGAGCATGGCTCAATGCCGATCAAGTTCACCACGTGAACGCCCTGAAAGAAGGACGGCACGCTTTGTTAACCACCGTGGGGCTGCATGAGCCGCACGAACCCGTTCTTGCCGTGCTTTGGCCCATCTTGACGCGTACCCCTGTGCACCTCATTACCTCTGAGCGTGACATCATTCAGCCCTGCATTTCCCAAATTGTCGGCAGCTCGTGTATGCGGCGTATTCTTCTGAAGGCTGTTCCTCCACGCCAAATTCCTTTTTTCGATTTCAGCTTGGGCGCCGATATTTCCACTCCCAACACTCGTTGGCGTCCCGGTCTCGCTACTCCGGAGGGTATCGTCATCTCCATGAGTATGCGCCGCAGCGTCGTGCGCATGAGTGATGGCACCATTCAACTCGGCTCACGACCTCGAACAGTAGGACTGCTGCTCCCCGGCTTTACAATTGAGCAAGGAGCTGTTTCCCTCATTACCGGACCGTCCTTGGAGCACCCCTTCCCGCTCCCACAGAAGATCTACGTTGACGAATGCGCCTTCCTGGCGCGCCTTTCCTGAAACATCGCCCACAATCTCCACCTCAACAATGCCTGCTTCCCGTTTTCAGAAAATAGTTTCGATCTCATCTTTTTGGCTCCGCTGCGCCCGGGCATTTTCGTTGCCCATGACATTTCTGGGTTGGTTGGTTATCTTCTCTTTTTCCTTGCAGCACGGCGGACGTGTTTTCCCCGGCATGCTTGCCTTGGTCGGCACCGTAGCCATGCACCTGGCCACCAATTTGCTCGATGATCTCTTTGACTATTTCATCCTGCGCAATAATCGTGAACTTCAGAAGGCTGCGCTTAATGACAAATGCGTCTATCTCTTTAATGGAAGCACCACAGTACCCAAACTCTGCTTGAGTATCCTCTTCTTTCTACTCCTGGCAGTCTGCATCGGCATCTATCTCCTCGTGATATCCGGACCATGGGTTCTCTTGTTTATGGCGGGAGGGCTTCTTATTGCGTTGGGCTATCAGTGGTGCTCATTGCGGGGGCTGGGAGAAGCCGCCGTCATGCTCGCCTACGGTCCCCTGCTCTTTGAGGGCGTTTTTTACGTGATGACAGGTGAGTTCTCCATGAATGTCCTTATCCTTTCACTCGGGTGTTCCTGCCTCGTTGCCTCTGTGTTGTACAACCACATGCTCATGGATTATGACGCCGACAAATGCGCAAGCAAAGTTACGCTTTGTCGCAAATTGGGCAGCAAATCTCGCGCACTCTCCTTTTGTCTGTTCTTTTACTGTGGTGGCTTTGCTACTTCTTTTTATCTCATGTTTTCTACTGGTTCTCTGTACTACCTGCTACCCCTGCTTATCACTCCGTTGGTTGTTGACCTGCTTATTCTATTACACATTTACAACAGTGACAAAGTGCACATCCCTGTCATACGTCCCTGGCACTACCCCTTGGACAACTGGGCTGAACTTTCCCAAGGAAGTGACGCTCCTTTCTACATGCGCTTCTTCTACTCCCGAAATATTGCCGTCTTCTACATGATGCTCACTTGCATCGCCGCCTGCTTATAATGTGGTCCATCTCCGGGGTTATCTGCCGCTGAAAGCTTCCCGGTTGTGGAACCTCTTTCAGAGTGGAGAAGGAAGCGTTCTATTGCATGCCTGCCGGGAAATGCCCCCCCTTTCTTCAAGCGCAGACCTGCCGTTTCTCCACACCTTTTATCATAAATTTCCCTCATTGATATGCTTGCCTTCCAATCTCCCCAGCGCACGAACTCTTACGTTTTTTACACCCTGATCGAAAAATGCGTAGCATCTCCATCCTGCCCTCATAAACTCCGAGCGCTGCCACCCGTATGACTGTCACCCATGGTCCGCTTTCAGCGCTTTTCCCAATCTGAGGTCAAAAAAGGTTACCTTATCCTGAAGTTTTATAATTGTAAATAAATGATAGGAGGAAATGTAAAGTAAAACTTGCAAATATGGGGGAGCCATGGCATAATCGGGCGCGTATGCGGAGGGTTTGCAGGATTTTCTCATTGAGTTGCTTTTTTCTATTGCTGGCAAGTGGTTG
Source organism: uncultured Akkermansia sp. (assembly GCA_947588735.1). GTDB lineage: Bacteria > Verrucomicrobiota > Verrucomicrobiia > Verrucomicrobiales > Akkermansiaceae > Akkermansia. The sequence continues at coordinate 5,519 of CANQAD010000012.1, read as the reverse complement.
CCAACAGCAGGGAGGGTCGCCTCTCCGTTCCCCTCGCCCGTTTAAGTTTCAGCCATCTGGGAATCCCATTGTCCCTCGGACAATGGCGCGCTTGGCACAAGAGGCCAATATCAAGATTCGCATGGTCCCGTCGAATTCCCGCCAGCGACGTGCCGCAAAAAAGATCCGACCCACTTTCCTCACCGTCCACAGCACGGCCAACCACTCATCCTCCGCCACAGCTATGCAGCATTCGCGCGCTCTCTGCCGCGGCGCATTCTCCAACCGTAGCTGGCACTTCACGGTGGATCAGTACATGGTCGTACAAAATCTCCCGCTCAATGAAAGCGGGTGGCATGCCGGTACAGCAGCAGGCAACCATAACTCCTTGGGCATCGAAATGTGCGAAGCGGAGAACCGAGGGCAAAACCATTTTCGCACTTGGGATCGCGCTGCCAAACTGGTGGCCGTACTCATGAAACGCTACAACATCAACCTGCGTCATGTGGTCCCCCATTATTACTGGACGGGGAAAAACTGCCCGACCCCTCTGCTTTCCAACGGCCGTCCCGGCCCCAAGTGGGGATGGTTTCTCTCCCGTGTAGATTACTACTACCGCTGCATCAATGGAGGCACACCCAACCGCTGATACTCCGTACCTCTTGCCCGACTCGGCGCTGGACACCCTCCCCTCCATTTCTCCTCGGGAACTTAAGGCGTTTCATGCCGTTTCTTTTTACACGGTGGGTGATGTACTGCGGATCGCTCCGCATCGCTATGAGGACCGCCGTTTTTCACCACCCATTTCTACCCTCGCAAACGGTGAATCCGTGTGCCTCCAGCTGCGTATCTATTCGGCCGGTTGGCGATTTTCCTACAAACGCTATTACGAGCTGAGCGCAGGGGATGCTCATGACCCTCAGGGGGAGCGTATTTTGCTGCGCTGGTTCAATATGCCCTACGTTTCCAAACTCTTTGCCGTAGGCATGCTCCTGTCGGTGTATGGGAAGCTGCGCACTGTTTCGGGCAAATGGGTGATTTGCAATCCCGATTTTGAAATTCTCGATGACAATGAACAAGCAGGGCTTCGCCTTGCCGCCGCTGCCCTTGGCGATGCAGCCCCACCGGGGTCTCTGCCTCCGCCGAACTTCATCCACACAGGACGCATTGTCCCCATCTACAAATCGATTCCTGGCATATCGGCACGGTCTTTTCGCACACTCGTCTACCGGTTGCTCTCTGCGCTACATCCGGACGCCCGGTGGGAGGATTATGATACAGCTCCCTCCTACCCTATGACGACTGCCTTGCGCGATCTGCATTTTCCGGCGGATGATGCCACCGCGCGCAAGGCACGCATGCGCTTTGCCCTTTCGGAATGTTTCACGCGACAATTTGCCGTAGCGTGGCGGCGGCGACAATCTCTTTCCGCTCCGGGGCAAATCACTGCCACCACCGATTATTACTGCCGCGAGCTTCTGTCCTCTCTGCCCTTTTGTCTCACACCGGCCCAGAAGCGCTGCATCGCGGAAATTCGTGCGGATATGGCGCGTCCCACTCCCATGAATCGTTTGTTGCAGGGGGATGTAGGCAGTGGAAAGACCCTTGTGGCTCTCTGCGCCATGCTGATGTGCATTGAAAGCGGCTCATCTGCTGCCCTGCTGGCTCCCACTCAAATTCTCGCCGAACAGCACTACCGCAACTTCCGCCATCTGCTTCGCCGGACGGACGTCCGCATCTCCCTGCGCACATCGGACAAGGCGGATGACTCGCACCTCATCATTGACAACTCGCCCATCTCGGCAGATTCCTCCCCGCGCATCATCATCGGAACCCATGCCTTGCTTTACGAGAAAAATCGTCCGCAAAATCTTGGTCTGGCTGTCATTGATGAGCAGCACAAGTTCGGTGTAACGCAACGGCAGCGCTTTATTCAATCCGGCGCCAACCCGGATGTGCTTGTCATGACTGCGACACCGATTCCCCGCACCCTCACACTCACCCTTTACGCCGATTTGGACGTTTCCATCATCGATGAACTTCCACCTGGTCGCGGGGAGGTTATCACTGCCCTGCGCAACCCGAATCGCATGAAACGCATCATCTCATTCCTACGCAAAGAGATATCCGATGGTCGGCAGGTTTACATCGTCTCTCCCCTCATTGAGGAGAGTGAAAGTTCTGAGCGCTCCTCTGCTTCCCAGGAGCTCGTTCACTGGCGTGACACCTTGCCGGAGTTTTCCATCGGCCTCCTCCACGGCAAAATGAGCGCCGATGAAAAAGAAAAGGCAATGGCCGATTTTGCTTCGGGGAATACCCAAGTACTTGTTTGCACCACAGTAGTGGAAGTCGGCGTGGATGTCGCAAATGCCACGGTCATGCTGATCAACAATGCGGATTCCTTTGGCCTCTCCCAGCTTCACCAGCTGCGTGGACGCATCGGACGTGGCTCGCACAAAAGCTATTGCATCCTGCTTTCCACAGCCAAACCCGATGACCCTGCCTATGAAAAACTGGAAATCCTCTGTAAAACCTCCAATGGCTTTGAGATTGCCGAGCATGATTTTCGCCTTCGTGGTCCGGGGGATGTGCTCGGCACTGCACAGAGTGGGCTGGGGACTGTTCGCTTTGCGGAATGGATTTCCGATGTGCGCCTTATCCACCGAGCCACGCGTATTGCCAATTCCATTCTGGATGGTGACCCTGAGCTTCAGTTACCTGTCCATGCGGCTCTTCGCCGCCGCGTGGAGGGAGCCGTTACTCAATCCGTTCCTTCGTAATTTTTCGTATTCCGTCCTTGTAATTTCCTTTCTTTCATCATAAATTATACACATCCACTTTCATTCTCGTACGACTATGGCTAACCCGGAACTCTACATCAAACCCACTCTGCCGGAAAAAATCTTCCCCTGGCAAAATTACAATCCGCAAACTCGCGAAGAAATTGACGCTTTCTTTAATTCCCCCGAACTGCTTGTCATCAAGCAACGCATGGTCGATATGGGACGCCGCCTCTGGCAACGCGAATTCGTGGATGGCAACGGCGGCAATCTCTCCGTGCGTGTGGCGCAGGATTTGCTGCTCTGCTCGCCCACTCTTTGCTCCAAAGGGTTCATGACGGTGGAAGATATCTGTTTGGTGGACATGAATGCCGGTCAGCTATGCGGATACCGTCCGGCCACCAGCGAGGTCAAAACTCACATCGCCATGATGAAAGAAGTCGGGGTCAATGCGTGCATCCACGCGCACCCGCCCTGCTGCAATGCTTTCCTCTTCGCCGGTCTCACCCCACCCAATGGCATCAACCCGGAGGCCGACATTTTCCTCGGCCACATTCCTCTGGCGCCTTACGGTACTCCCGGCTCCGCAGAAACCGCTCAAGCCGTTGCCAGGGCCGCGCACCAAAGCACCGTTGTCTTTATGGAGAATCACGGCGTCATCACCGGGGCCCGCCATATTGAAGAAGCCGAATGGTTCATGGAAAATGCTGATGCCTACTGCAAGATGGTGCTGCTCGCCTCTCTCCACGGCGGCAAACTCAATCAGGTGGATGAGGCAGGCGTCAGGGACTTCCTCGCCATCCGCAAAAATATCGGCTACGCTGTCCCCGACAATCAGCCCCTCTACAACACCCGCAACTTCAACGGTTACACCATGGGCACGGCAGGGCAAAATAACGACTGATCAGCCCCCTGTTTGTTTCAGGAAGAACGCTTCCACAGCTCTTCGCCCTTTCCTGCCTTTTCCAGAATCTCCACGAGCAGACAAAGGTTGCTTGCCCGTTCCAGGGACCTGAGCGAATTTTTCTGTTCCATGTACTCCCACGATTGATTGTACCGCTGCCAAAAATCTCCGGTTTTCGTATCAAATTTTGCAATCGCCGACTCGTTGATGAATTTTTTGAACATCGGCAGGTCTTCCTCAAACATGTCATTGAACTGTTCGGCTATACGGTCCTTTGCTTCCGGCGTTGGATTACCGCCTTCGTCCGCAATAACATGCTCCAGGTTCCGCGACATATAGAACGCGGCGTAGCATATTCCGCAGGTCTCTCGCATCCCGCGAAGAAGCATCATATTCCGTGCTTTGCACGTATTTCTCTCCTCAACTTTTTCTCGACTTTTTGCGTAGATGTTTTTTTCTGTGTACTGAAAACTTCTCTCCTGATCCCCGCCGCGTCTTTTGCGCGTCTCGTTTTCCGTCGGCCTCTCAATAATCGCCGAACTTGGCACAAAAGCCCCATCTGTATCCATCAGTTGCAGAACGCACGCCACATCCTCCTTGCGAAAGGAGCTTCGCTGCATTTCCTTCTTCACCAAGTCGCCAAGCTTTCTTCTTATGGTTGATGGATCAGATCCGTAATCAGCCGTTACATCCCCATTCACTACGCTGATGCGCAAGTTCAGCTCATCTGCCAGACGTTGAAGAATGCCTCCCAAAGCCACTTGTTCGTTGACACCCTCTACGATCAGGATGACTCCTTTCTTCCGCGTTTTCATTTTGCGTCATATTGAGCTGCTCTGCGAAATCCGCGCGCTATCTCCGAAGAATGAATGCTCGTTTCTACGTCCAAATTTTCCCCGCCAAGTTGAATAACCCTCATGTACATATTACGCATATTTGTTGTCGTCTTCACTCGGGAGCTTGCGAAACGCGTGAACCTCTCCTCGGGATTGTTCGTGGTGAACAACACGGAGTATGCGTCCAGCATCTCCAGCGGACGCAAGTTGTGCGCCGTAAAAATCAGCTGACCTTTCGCCCCCTGCTTGAGCGTTTGCAATATCTCGCCGAGCAGATATTCGTAGATACCGGAATCCAGCTCATCCACAGCCACCGTCACCCCCTCATGATTGTACACTCCGATAAGCAAGTGCAGGATAGAAATGAGTCGCTTGATGCCCTCGGATTCGTACGCAAGAGGTCCCTCAAAGGCACCATGTCTCACCATGAGTTGGCAGCGTACGCACTTCTCATTTTCGCGATTGATTTCCTCCCCGAGATGCCGGAGAGACAGGGTGCAATCTCGAATCAGTACCGGCAGGAGCAAATTGATGGAATCTATGGCTGCCTGGGCAAAGCCGTAGGCAAATACAGGAATCACTCCCGAGCCGCTCAGCGGAAGGCGCAACTGCCCGCTCCCTTTTCCCGGGAGATAGATGTTGAGAGGTTGAGCAAAGTTGCAAGCTATCAGCCCGGCTTCACTGCGTCCGACAATCATCAGCTTCTCCATGGCGTACTGGTGCAGAGCTCTGACAAACTTTGCTTTCTCTTCATCCACCTGCTGCAACGCTTCCCGCAACTCCGTGCAAAATATGTACGATACCACATTCTGGGCGTAACCCGATAATTTGAGATCGAGCTCATCGTGGAAATGCTCCTTGAGTTTCTTACGCACACTTGCATTCCGCACTGCAGTTTCGCTCTTGAATCCATTTGACACATCGCAGGCTATAAGCGTCTCCGTCCGTGCGTACTTCTTGCCTTCTTCTTTGACTCGCAGAGACTCTTTCTCAATCGTGACCCCATTGCGCGTTCTTCCT